>JBFZEL010000235.1:0-5995 GCA_041306925.1 Lysobacterales bacterium | reverse complement strand
TCGAAGGGCTCGAAGTGTTCGCCTTGATGGGCACCAATGCGATAGGCGTATCGGTCGGTGCACAACATGTACAAGACCTGGCGACTTTCATCAACGTCAAAGCGCCGGGCGACGGCACCTTGCTGTCGGTGTCCCACGACATGGGGAAACAGATGGCAATTCAGGCGGCCCTGGACGGCCAGCTGGATTTTGATGCCGGGGAAGAACAGCCCGGCGCAGACGAATTTGCCGAGGCCGTGGAAAAGGCTTACGCGGATACGCTCGGCCGTTCCCGCGTCGATGTGCGCCTGACGGCCGACGGCCTGCATATAGACACCAGCCTGACGTTCAAATAACCACACCGGGATAAACCAAAAGGGCCGCACACGTGGCCCTTTTTATATCCGAGGAAGCGCTGATTAATGCCATCCTGGCATTATCAGAGGTCCCCTAATAACGGAAATGCTTGATCTGCTCACCCTTCTGACCAATCTCGGTCATGGCTTCGATACCGATCCGCAGGTGCAGGTCCACCCAGTCTTCCGTGACCTTTTTGTCGGATTCTTCCGTTTTTACACCTTCGGGTGTTACCGGCACGTCTGAGACCAGCAACAACGCACCGTGGGCAATCGCGTTGGCATGGCCGACGATAAACAGGGTCGCGGTTTCCATGTCGATACCGATGCAGGTCATGTCATGCAGCTTTTTGTGGAATGCCTGGTCGTGCTCCCAGACCCGGCGGTTGGTGGTGTAGATGACGCCGGTGCGGTAATCGACGCCGTGCGCCAGGATCTTGTCGGAAACAAACTTGTGCAGTTTGAATGAGGGCAAGGCCGGTACCTCGGGTGGAAAATAATCGTCACTGGTGCCCTCACCGCGGATGGCAGCGATCGGCAGGATGAAATGACCAATCTCGGTGGATTTTTTCAGACCCCCGCACTTGCCCAGGAACAGCACGCCCTTGGGCATCACCGCCGACAAAAGATCCATGATGGTTGCCGCGTTGCTCGAACCGATGCCGTAGTTGATGATGGTCAGGCCGTTTTCATTGGTGGCGGCCTGCATGGTGCGGTCTTCGCCATAAATCCGGCAGTCAAAAATCCTGGCAAAACGCCGGACATAGTCGCCGAAATTTGTCACCAGGATGTATTCACCGAACTTGTCCAGGGGCATGCCGGTATAGCGCGGCAGCCAGTTACGGGTTATTTCCTGTTTGGTCAGCATGATTCCAGTCCTTGTTGGTTTTCAGCACTTCACGTGCCAGTGGTACCGTAATCCGGCGTTTCAGGGTCAACGCGGCCTCGTGCAGCCTCTCCACGGTTTGAATCAACGCAGCCATGCTTCGGTCATGGTGCTGCAGCAGGTAATGTTGAACGTCTTCGGGCAGGCTCAGCCCAAGCGCATCGCTGTGCAGCGTGATCACGGCCATTTTGTCCTGGTCTTCCAGGGGTTGCAGTTGCAGACGCAAGCCCCACGCCAGCCGCGAGGCCAGGTCCGGTAAGCCAAGTTCCAACGCAGACAATCTTTCGCGGCTGCTGACAAGCAGGCGGCCGTTGGCTGCCCTGATGCGGTTGAAACAATGGAACAGTGCCTCTTCCCAGCGCCCGTCGCCGGCAATGACATGCACATCGTCGACACAGACCAGGTCCAGGTTTTCCAGGCCCTGCAACGATTCGATGGCGTCTTTCGGCAGGCGTTTCAAGGCGAGGTAAAATGCACGGCCCTGGCGTGCACGGGTCTCGACGCACAGCGCGTTCAACAGGTGGGTTTTGCCACTGCCCGCAGCGCCCGACAGGAAAACCTGTGAGCCGGGCTCGATCGGGAGTTTCTTCAGGGCCTCGACCAGCGCGCGGTTTGGCCCGTTGACAAAGTTTTCAAAACGGTTGTCCCGACGCGGCGTCAGCGGCAAGGGGATTTGTGGTGAAAACAACATCTGGCTCAGCTTTCCCCGTCCGGCGTCAATTGATACAGGCCGCTTTGCCGGTACCTGTGCAGCAGGTTGCGGACCAGGACATTGATGGCGGCGGCGACCGGCAGTGCCAGCAAAATCCCCAGGAAGCCGAACAACTGCCCGCCGGCCAGCACCGCAAAGATAACGGTGACGGGGTGCAGACCGATACGGTCACCGACCAGCTTAGGGGTCAGGTACATACCTTCGGCGGTCTGACCCACGGCAAAAACAAGCAGTACCATGACCAGGTGGAATACATCCTGGAACTGGAAAATGGCGGCCGCCGCGGCGACCAGGACACCGACAATGGAGCCGAGGTAGGGGACTATGCTGAGCAAACCGGCGCCCATGCCGATCAATACTGCCAGGTTGATTCCGACCACGGACAAACCGATGGAATAAATCAGCCCGAGCGCCAGCATGACCATCAGTTGTCCACGGAAAAACGCGCCGAGCACCCCATCCACTTCACGGCACACCCGGCTGACTCCGGCCTCGACACTTCGCGGCAGCAGATCATGCGTGGCCTTAAGCAGCGTGTCCCAGTCCCGCAACAGGTAAAACGTGACCACCGGGATCAGAATCAGGTTGGTCAACAACACAGCGACCGCCATGCCGCCACGCGAGACGTAATCCACGACCTTGAAAGCTGCCGTACTGAGTTCCTTCCAGTAATCCTTCAGCGCCTGGGTCAGGTTTGCGGAGTCGAAGTCCCTGGCATCGAAGCCAAACTTGGAGGCCAGCCACGGCAGCGCGGTAGCCGAGAACCATTCGATCCAGCGTGGAAAAAGCTGGATCAGCAAACGCAGTTGTTCCACCAGTAACGGCATGACAATGATCAGTACAATGACCAACAGGGTAAAGATCAGGATGAAGACAATCATCACCGCCAGGGTCCGCCCGACTTGCCAACGTCCTATCGAGAGCTTTTGCAGACGGTCGACAAAAGGGTCGCCGAGGTAGGCCAGCACGGCTGAAATTGCAAATGGCGTGATGACCGGCGCAAGCAGGTGAATCAGCCAGGCGGCGCCCACCAGCAACGCCAGGATCAACCAGTTGCGGGAATCAGACGTCATGGGAAAAGTCAGGGTAACAATTCATAATCGTACTCACTGCCGGCGCTGGCCGGTATCAATATCAGGCCCTGCCTGAGTGCTTCTGCAAGGTGTTCCGTCGCGGCATTGAGCTTGAGGCGGAATTGGACGCGGCCAGGGCTCGCGCCCAGTACCTGGACGTCGTTGACCAGGCTCAGGTGCTGCAAATAATCGAGACAGCGTGCGTATGCAGCAGCGCCGTTCAGCCCACCTATGCTGATATCGGTCGTCCAGACCCCCTGTTCTGAGAACGCGATGGTGTTGCTCGCCGCGATCTCATCGGCAAGCCGGTGTGTACCCTCCGTGATGGCGTCCAGCAACTCGCTATCGCTGATCTGCCAACTCCAGGTCTGGCCGCTGCTGGCCAGGTTCCAGCGCAAGGTCCATTGCGGCCCTTCGCGCCGCGCGGCAATGATTGCAACCCCGTCCTGGGGCGCGCCGCGCTCCACCAGGTAGTCGGTAAACCCACCCCAGACGAGACGCATGTCCACCAATTGCAACGTCTCTTCATCCAGATCAGGCCAACTCACGGGCAAACCCCGCATGGCGGCAATCTCTTCGATGGACTCCCAGACATACTCAAAGCCGGGCGGTTTCAACTGCCTGCTGAGGCCGTCATCGATGACCACCCAGAGCTCGACCGCCGGCCGTTCCTGCCGCCATCTCGGCAAACCGGCCGCCTGTAGGATCCTGTCGACCTCCGCCTGCATGAACTGCGCGACCAGGCGCAGTTCCTGGCTGACGCTGCCATCGGCGGCGCTGCGCTCCACTTTTGCGTAACGATAGGAACGCAGATAGCTGGCCGCATTGCCGAGCGCGTCGTCGAGCGCCGCGGAGACGGGCATTTCCCGCTTGCCGCTGAGTTTTTGCAGGACCTGCATAAGCGCCGCCGGTATGGCGGCGTTCCGGTCTTCTTCACTCTGGCTGCTTACAACGGCATCGCCCGTATACAGGTCGGTTTGCGCCAACGCATGGGCAACTGACAAATGCAGTGTGATAATTATGATCAGTAACTTTTTCATCTGCATTGCCGGGTAAAAACCGGGTTATTCAAGGGCCTAATAAGATACCATATGACACTGCAGACTCACACGAATTAACGGATCCTGTCATTGAATAGCAAAACCGAAAGTCCAGCCGGACTAAGTTATCTTGATGCCGGTGTCGATATCGACGCCGGCAATGAACTGGTCGAACGTATCAAGCCGGCGGTCAGGTCGACCCACCGCAACGGCGTCGTCAGCGGGTTGGGCGGCTTCGGCGGTCTGTTCCAGCTTGATACCGCACGTTACAAGCAACCATTGCTGGTATCCGGAACCGATGGCGTGGGCACCAAGTTGCTGCTGGCGCGGCAACTCGACCGCCATGACACCATTGGCATCGACCTGGTTGCGATGTGCGTCAACGACATCCTGACCTGTGGCGCCGAACCGCTGTTTTTTCTCGATTATTACGCCACCGGAAAATTGAAAATCGGCAATGCACAGGCCGTCATTGAGGGTATCGCGGAAGGTTGCCGGCAGGCCGGTTGCGCGCTGATCGGCGGCGAAACGGCGGAAATGCCGGGTATGTATGCCGGGGACGATTACGACCTGGCGGGATTTGCCGTCGGCGTGGTTGACCGCCCGCAACTCATCGACGGCAGCCGCATCCGCAGCGGGCACGTCGTCCTGGGCCTCAAATCATCGGGACCGCACTCAAATGGCTATTCACTTATCCGCAAGGTACTGGAACGCTCCGGTGAGGATCCGTCGATGCCCATGGGTGAGGGCAGTCTCGGCGATGCCCTGCTCGCGCCCACCAGGATCTACGTCAAAACGCTGCTGAAGCTGATGGAGACGCACAGGCCCGACGGTCTTGCCCACATCACGGGCGGCGGTCTGAGTGAAAATATCATCCGCGTCATCCCGGCCGGACTGGGTTTGGAACTGGACCTGTCAGCCTGGACCTTTCCCGAGGTCTTCCAATGGCTGCAAACACGCGGCGGCATTGAAGAAAAGGAAATGCTGCGGACCTTCAACTGCGGCATCGGCATGGTCCTGGTGGCCGATGAAAATTCAGCCGGCGCAATCAGCGCGGCACTCACCAGTGCAGGTGAGCAAGTCTGCACGCTTGGCCGCGTGGTTGATTGTCAGGACCAGCACCGCCGGGTTCACTATATCCGCTCATGAGCCAGGCTGTTTTGAAGGCCGGGGTATTGATTTCCGGTACCGGCAGCAATCTGCAGGCACTGATCAATGCAGTTGCAGCGAAAACCCTGGACCTGGACATCGTGCGGGTGATTTCCAACCGCGCGGAAGCGCCGGGTATCAGGCACGCAACCCTGGCCGGAATCCCCGTCAGCGTGATTGCGCATGGCGAATTTCCTGACCGCCAGGCGCATGACGCCGCGGTTGCGGAGGCCCTGGACAAGAGCGGGGCGGAGTTGATTGTTCTGGCCGGTTACATGCGTATCCTGGGTGAGGAGTTCGCGCACCGCTTCGAGGGCCGCATGATCAATCTGCACCCTTCCCTGTTGCCGCTTTACAGGGGTCTGGACACCTACGACCGGGTCCTTGAGGCAGGCGATGACGAAACCGGCGCAAGTATCCATTTTGTCACCGCCGGCCTCGATTCCGGCCCGGTTATCGCGCAGATCAGGATACCCGTGCTGCCCGGTGACGATGCAAATTCATTGAAAGCCCGGCTCGGCCCGCTGGAGCACAGGTTGCTGACGGCGACGGCGGGTCTGTTCAGCAAACGCGAAATTGCCTGCCAGGGAGACGTGGTTCTATTCAGGGGCCGGCCATTGATGCGGCCCCTGCAATTGCAGGCGGACGGGAAATTTATCTGAGGTCATCGGGTAATTCCGTACGCAAACCCAGTGCGTGAATTTCATTGCCCATCATCTCACCCAGCCTGGCGTAAACCATCCGGTGGTGCGCAGTGCGGCATTTGCCGGAAAGCCGACGCTGGCGAGACACCGGATAGA
>JBFZEL010000234.1:0-13889 GCA_041306925.1 Lysobacterales bacterium | reverse complement strand
ATATTTTCTGGATCGCGTCCTTCTCGGCGACCGGGTTGCGGGCCGGGTTTTCCAGGTTGATGCCGGTAAATTCGAGTGAACTCGGTTCAATACGCGAACCCTTGAATGGTTCGATATCGGCCGAGACGGTTTCGGCAATCCTGATGCGGCCAAAGTCATCCATGCACAGGATGCACGCGGCGATTTCGAGGATGGCATCGGTCTGCGGGTTGAAACCGCCTGTTTCAAGGTCTACGACAACGGGTAAAAATCCCCTGAAACGATCGGCGATACGAGGCATATTGGCTTCCGGCAACAAAGGCTGCGAGAATAAGGGAATGCGCTCTAAAATGCCATTCTTAAAAAACCGTTCCCCGGCTTACCAGGCCCTGCTCGTGGCCCTGCTGCTGGCGTTGTTGTCGGCCGGCGCGGCGGCCGGATCAGACCGGGCTGCGGACATTGCGCTGTTCTGGTCCCTGCAGAAAAACGGCCAGCAGGCCGGTTACCTGCTGGGCACCATCCACAGCGAGGACCCGCGGGTCCTGGATTTTTCCGAGGCGTTTCTCGACAAGCTCAGGAGCAGCGAAGTGTTTGCCATGGAAATGGTGCCGGACGCGTTGACGCTGGAACGGCTGGGCAACTACATGAACTATCCGCCGGGACAGGGTCTGGCGGCGGAGATTGGCGCCGAGCGCCTGCAGGCACTTGCAACCGCCTTGTCCACCTACCGGGTTCCGCTGGAACGTGTTGAGCGGATGAAGCCGTGGGCTGCCATGCTGATCCTGAGCACGCCGCCGCCGGAAACCGGCTTTTTCATGGATGTATCGCTCTCGTTGCGGGCCTCCGGCAACGGTCTCGAAGTGGTCGGGCTGGAAACACTCGAGGAGCAATTGTCGTTCCTCGACAACATGCCGATGCCGATGCAACTGGCATTGCTGGACCAGGCGATCGCCGAGGCCGGCCAGGTCGGTGTCGTGCATGAGCAGATGGTGACTGCCTACCTGGGCAATAACCTGGCTGCCCTCGAGGCCCTGTCCGACGAGCAATTCCAGGCAGTCAGCCAGGCCACCAGGGAATATTTCATCGAACTGGGTATCCATGCGCGTAACCAGCGCATGGCGGATGCCCTGTTACCCCTGCTCGAGCAAAAGACCGTGTTCGCGGCGGTGGGCGCTTTGCACCTGCCCGGTGAAACAGGGCTTATCAGTATCCTGCGTCAGCACGGTTTTACCCTGAGCCCGTTGGCAATGCCGCTCGCAGGCACGCCCGCTGCAAAACCATAAGGCGTGAAATTGGTTGCACGCAGACGCGCTGTGTGGTCATCGTTAACTGTGACCACTGACATGTGTTTGTCACCTTGTATGCCGAAAACCAGGACGAGTCGGCCCCCGTCCTGCCGTCAGGTGCGGGTTCCGAGTACGACCTGTTTTTCCCGCAACTCCTTGAGCAGGGTGCTGCCGGTCTCCACAACCACCTCGGGTTTGGGGTGGTTGATGATACCGGCCACGGTTTTAAGTATCTCAAGACCCGACAGTCCGGAAGATTCTTTCATCTTTTGCACCAGCAACATGGAAACTTCGTTCAGTTGCATGAATTTGACCGTGTAATCCTGGCGGCGCCAGACCAGCAGGTGGGTCGGTTGCTCCGGTGGAGACTGCGGTTGGTAATCCGCGCGGATACGGTGAACCGGGTAGCGATAACTGAGCGGCCAGGCCAGTGGTGACAGAACCGGGATGCCTGCCAGCAGGTCACCGTTAGGATCAGCCCCGCTATCGGCGGTTTCGGTCTCATCGAGGGCCAGGGCCAGTTCCACCCATTCATAGTGGGCCAGTTCGAGCATGAACGGAGGGTCACCCCGATGATCCCGGCGGTGCACCTCTAGGTACTGCAGAAATTCACGCGGCAGTTCCGGGAACAGCGGTGTGTGACAGCGGTGGTCGCGGTAAAAATCGCGGCACAGCCCAGCCCAGGCGGAGTCCGTGTACAGGGTTCTGAGCACCGGGAAATTACCCGACAGGAAATTGCGGATATTGTTGAAAAACAGGTCACGGTAAATCGCCATGCGCCGGTCTTCGATACCGTCGGGCGCGGCCACCTGCCGTGGATCGCGGATATGGCCTGCAAACCGGGTCTGCAGGCTGGCCAGTGTTTCAGGCGCTGCGTCGCCGGCCATCTGTGTCTGCCTGTCTTTGCGCTGCATGCGCTTGCTTTTGGGGGTGCCACCTGGCCTGGATCTGTTGAATCTGCTTAACCTCCGCCAGGAGTTCGCCTACCGGCGGCAGATTGAAATCCCGCTCGAGCAGGGTGGGGAAAACACCGAAGCATGCGTAGGCCCGCTCCAGCAGGTCCCAGACTCCGCCGATCACGCCGGACCCGTGCGTGTCGATGAGCAGGTCTTCGGCCTCATTGTAGTGACCGGCAATGTGGCCGTAGGCGATCCGTTCGCCGGGCAGGGCGCTCAGGAATTCGTACGGGTCGTAACGGTGGTTGACGCTGTTGACGTAGATATTATTGACATCCAGGAGCAGGTCACAATCCGCCTCGGTGAGCACCGCGTTGATGAAATCGATCTCGCTGAGTTCGGCGCCGGGCGCCGCGTAGTACGACACGTTTTCAATCGCCATGCGCCGGCCCAGCATATCCTGCACCTGCCTGATGCGGGCGGCGACGTAACGCACGGCTTCGCCGGTGAACGGTATGGGCATCAGGTCATAAAGGTGTCCGTCGTCCGTGCAGTAGCTCAGGTGTTCGCTGTATGCGCGGATCCCGTGGGTATCCAGGAATTGCCGCAACTTGTGGATAAAGGTCACATCCAGCGGCGCTGGCCCGCCGATGGACAGGGATAGTCCGTGGCAGACGAACGGGAAACGCTCGGTGAAGTACTGGAAAAATTTTTTTCTCTGGCCGCCCACATTGATCCAGTTCTCGGGGGCGACCTCCATGAAACTGACGGTGTCAGCGATGCTTTCCGGGGCATAAGCCTGAAGCGGGCCCAGCAGGGCCCGCCGCAAACCAAGTCCCGCCCCCGTTACCGGGTATGTGCGCTGACTCATGGGGTCAGGTCTCAGGCGTTACCGCCACAGGACCCCTCTTTGCCCTTTTCGCCACAGGACCCTTCAGCGCCTTTCTCACCGCAAGAGCCCTCAGCGCCTTTCTCGCCACAGGAACCTTCCGCGCCTTTCTCACCGCAGGAACCTTCCGCGCCCTTCTCAGCTTCTTTATCTGCGCCGCACTTACCTTCGCCGCATTTGCCTTCCGCGCCCTTTTCGCCGCAGGAACCTTCCGCGCCCTTTTCACCGGCCAGTTGGTAACCGGCATCGAGGTCGGCAGTCGAGAACGGGTTATTATCGGCAAGCACGGTCGAAGACGCGGCCAGTGACGACACAAAAGCTACGCCGACGGCAGCAGCAACGGGGTTTACGAACATAGAATTTTTAGCCATTTAAAAGAACCTCCACAGTTTAAAAAAAATCCGATCAAGAATGATCGGAGCGATTACAAAAAGCGCTTTTGGCGCGGTTGAAAATAACCCGTTTCAGCATTATTTGCGGCTTACTTTTGCCAGTTTCAAGGTGCCAATTTCACCGGGTTACCCTTGAAGACTAGCAACAGATGCGAAAATTGCCAACTAAGTTCCGCATACGTGCCAGTAGACCGGCAGATACCGCTGAATATTGCACGCGATTTACACGGGGCCGGCAAAACACGCTGAAACGCCTGAATTTCGGGCTTGAATTCCGTATCAGGCCGAGTTCGCCTGGCTCAATACCCCTGTTGCTTGCCGCTCCGGCACAAATCGCGGACGACGCACTCGGGGCAGTTCGGATTGCGCGCCTTGCAGGTGTAGCGGCCGTGCAGAATCAGCCAGTGGTGGGCATGCAGCATATAAGGTTCCGGGATGCACTTCTGCAGCTTGCGTTCGATGCAGAGCGGGGTTTTGCCAAGCGCCAGACCGGTGCGGTTGGCGACCCGGAAGATGTGTGTATCGACAGCCATCGTGGACTGCCCGAACGCGACGTTCAGTACGACGTTGGCCGTCTTGCGCCCGACACCCGGCAGGGCTTCCAGATCCGCCCGCGCCGCTGGCACCTCGCCGGCATGTTTCTCCAGCAACACCTTGCAGGTGGCAATGATGTTTTTGGCCTTGGAGTTGAACAGGCCGATGGTCCTGATGTAGTCCTTCAGACCGTCTTCACCAAGCGCCAGGATGGCCCGGGGTGTATTGGCCTGCCTGTAGAGGCGCCGGGTGGCGAGATTGACGCTTGCATCGGTGGCCTGGGCCGACAGGATGACGGCAACCAGCAGTTCGAAGGTCGAGTGGTACTCCAGTTCAGTCACAGGTGTTGGATTAAGGGCCTGCAGGCGGCGGAAAAACTCTTGCCGTTCTTCAGGTTTCATGGCGGTTCGGAACCAGCGCTGCGAACGTTGATGCGGGTTTCCGGGCCTTCCACGCGTTGCGCGCCGCGATCAGCAAGGCCAGGCCGAAAAACGCGCCCGGCGGCAGTATGGCCAACAGGAAGCCGGGGTGATTCGGAATGATGGTCAGGGTCAGCGCGTCAGCCCATTCGCCGAACAGCATATTGGCCCCCGCGAAAAGCGTGCCGCGCCCGGTCAGCTCCCGCAGCGCGCCCAGCAGGACCAGCGTCAGGCAGAATCCCAGGCCGGTGGCCAGGCCGTCTGCAAGCGACGGCAGCGGGGCGTTCCTCGCAGCAAAGGCTTCGGCGCGGCCGATGATGGCGCAGTTGGTCACGATCAACGGTATGAAAATTCCCAGCACCCTGTAGAGGTCGTAAAAAAAGGCGTGCATCAGCAACTCGATCACGGTTACCACCGAGGCGATGATCAGCACGAACGCGGGAATGCGGATCTCGGGCTTCAACAGGCCGCGCAGCAGCGACACCGACAGGTTGGCAAGCATCAGCGTCAGCGTGGTGGCGAGGCCCAGCGCCAGGCCGTTGACCAGCGTGCTGGTGACGGCCAGCAGCGGACACAGACCCAGCAGGACCACCAGCCCGGTATTCTGCCGCCAGACGCCGTCCGCGAGTATTTGTTGCAGCTGGCCGATGGTCATCCGCCTTGTCCCTGTGCAGGTCCCGTGCCGAAAAGCGCCTGCTGGTTGGCGTCAAAGTACAACAGCGCGTTGTGCACCGCCCTGACCACCGCCCGGGGTGTAATCGTCGCGCCGGTGAACTGGTCGAACTCCCCACCGTCCCGCTTGACCGCCCAGCCACCGGCTTGCGGGTTTTGCAGGGATTTGGCAGTGAAGCCAAGGATCCAGTCGCTCCGCTCGATTTCGATCGGGTCGCCCAGACCGGGTGTTTCGCGATGCGCAACGACCCTCACACCGAGCACACTGCCGTTGTCATCGATACCGGTTAAAAGCCGTATGTCGCCATTGTAGCCATCGGGCGCCGTGACGATCATCAGGACCGCCACGGGCCGTCCGTCCATGCGCGCCCGGTAAACGACGACCGGATCGGGGTGCTGAAAAAATGCCGCATCGGTGATTTCGATCCTGTCCTGGAGCAGGTCATTATTGTAACTGGCGGCCGGTACGATTGCGTTGAGCTCAAGCAGGACGCGGCGTTTCTCCTGTTGCAGGATGCGTTCGTGCGTCAACGCGTCGACCCCGGACAGCAGACCCGTGCCGAGCAGGGCGATGAGCCCGAGCAGCAATCCGCTGCGGATGACCGGTTGCCTTGCAATGTTCATTCGCCGTACATCCGCGGCCGCGTGTAACGGTCGATCAGGGGCGCCGCCATGTTCATCAGCAGCACCGCAAATGCCACGCCGTCCGGATAACCGCCCCAACGCCGGATGACCAGCGTGATGACACCGACCCCGGCGCCAAAGATGAGACGGCCCCGGTCACTCACGCAACCACTGACAGGATCGGTGGCGATGAAAAACGCTGCCAGCACCAGGCCACCGGAAAACACGTGCTGCAGAGGCACCGGGTTGCTGCTAGGGTCAGCCAGCCACAACGGCAGCGCCAGCAACAGCACGCTGCCGATAACCGCCACCGGCACCTGCCAGCCGATGACCCTTCTTACCAGCAGATACAATCCGCCGAGTGCAAACCAGCCGGCTATCCATTCCCAGCCCCTGCCGCCGATGACGCCGAATATCGGTGCACTGCGGATCTCCGGAACCATGCGGCCGGCTTCGACCCCGGTTTTCAGGGTGTCCAGCGGTGTGGCCTGGGTAATGGCGTCCCAACCGCCCGCGAGTGGCACCCGGCCGGTGAATATGGTCGTCAGCGTGTCGGCCAGACCCAGGCTGTGTTCGGCCAGCGAAATCGGCGGCAGCCAGGCCGTCATGGCGGCAGGAAAGCTGATCAGGACGACGACGTAGGCCACCATGGCCGGATTGAACACGTTCTGCCCGAGGCCGCCGTACAGATGCTTGGCGAAACCGATGCCGAACAGCATGGCGATACAGCTTACCCACCACGGCGCCAGCGGTGGTATGCACAGGGCGAAAAGCACGGCCGTGACCACCGCGCTGTAGTCATTGATGAAGGGTTTGAGGGCCCGGCCCCGCAGACCCAGCATCAGGGCCTCGATGGCGAGCGCAAATACGCTGGCCAGCAGGATCTGTACAAAAACGCCCGGTCCGAAAAACCAGGCATAAGCCAGTATTCCGGGCAGCAGCGCGAGCAGGACCTGCAACATCACTTTGGCGACGGTTAAGCGTGGCGGCAAATGGGGTGCGCCGCCGACCTCGAAACTACGTGTCATCGGATGTCCCGTCAGCCCGTATGTCAATCTGTCCGCCCGGCTTGCCCGCGCCCTTGTGTCCGGCGCGCTGGATGGATGCCCGGATGCGGTCCTGCTGCATGGTCTTGTCCTTCAGCATCTGCTTGCGGCGGGTCATCTTTTCGGCCCGCTCCTGTTGCAGTCGCTGCAGGCGGGCCTCACGGTCCTCGAAACGCCTGCGCGCCAGCTCGCTTGCCGCATTTTCGCGGGCCAGTTTACGCAACTCGCCCTTGCCGTAGCGAAACCAGTCCACCAGCGGGATATGGCTCGGACAGACGAGATCACAACATCCGCACTCGATACACGCCGTCAGGCCGTATTCCTGCGCCTGCTTCCACAGCCCGCTGCGGGCCTGCAGGTGCAACTGCTGCGGTAACAGCGTCGCCGGGCACACCCGCGCACATTCGCCGCAGCGTATACACGGCATTTCCGCCTGGGGTTCCGCGACCTCGTCGCGGGTCAGCGCCAGTAGACAATTGCTCGCCTTGACCACCGGTGCGGCGTCGGTGTCCAGCGAAAAGCCCATCATGGGCCCGCCCACCACCAGGCGGGCAACATCCCCGCGGTAACCGCCGCAGCACTCCACCAGGTGTGCCACCGGTGTGCCGAACAGCGCGAGGAAATTGCGCGGGTGCGCAATGCCGTTGCCGGTCACCGTGATGTAGCGCTCGATCAGGGGCTTGCCTGCCGTGATGGCCTCGGCAACGGCGGCGGCGGTCGCCACGTTCTGGCATACCAGGCCGAGGTCGGAGGGCCGCCCGCCGGCGGGCACCTCCAGGCCGGTCAACACCTGTATCAGCTGCCGCTCGCCGCCTTCCGGGTAAATTGCCGGCACTTTGACCAGCGAGATATTATGGCTCTCGCTGAACTCGGCGCAGTCACTGAGCGCTTTTAGCGCCGTTTCCATCTGGTCTTCGACCGCGATGACGACCCGCTCCGCGCCCAGGGCCCGGCGTAGAATGCGCGCGCCGAGGATGATCTTGCCGGGTTGTTCGCGCATCAGCATTTCATCACAGCTGATCCAGGGTTCGCACTCGACACCGTTCAGTATCAGCGTGTGCGTTTTCCGCTCGCGTCCATCGCGCATTTTTGCGTGGGTCGGAAATACCGCGCCGCCGAGACCGGCCAGCCCGCAATCCTGCATCTGTCCGATCAGGCTGTCAGGGCTGGCGTTCTGCCAGTCACTGAGCGGTTCAAGCCTGCACCACTGTTCCCTGCCATCGGGCCGGATGATCACGCACGGACCCGGCTGGCCCGACGGGTGTGACATGGGCCGGTCTTCAAGCGCTTCAACGCTGCCGGAAGCGGGGGCGTGAACCGCGGCGCCGCGCTGACAGCGGCCGATGGGCTGACCCTTGAGTACCGTGTCGCCGCGGCGCACCAGCGGTTCTGCCATGTCGCCTGCCTGCTGCAGCAACGGTACGACCAGCAACTCCGGTAACGGCGGCCGTTCGACCGCAGCCGCGCAGGAGATCTTCTTGTGGTGCCGCAAGCGCAGACCGCCATGGAAATGACCGGTCTGTTGGCCCTCTGCGCCGGCCGGTCCGCCCCAGCGGCTTGCAGTCATGGCAGGCGCACCAAAGCCAGCGCAGTCTGCGGCTTCGGTCTTTGCCAGTGCGGCGGCCTGGCTTCAGCCGCGACGATGTCAATACAATCCACGGGGCAGGGCGGCAGGCACAGGTTGCAACCGGTGCACTCGGATTTGATCACCGTATGCATCAACTTGGCAGCGCCGACAATCGCATCCACCGGGCAGGCCTGGATACACAGGGTGCAGCCAATACAGCGTGTCTCATCGATCAGCACCACGGTTTTGGCCGATTCCTCGCCATTTTCCGGGTTCAGCGGTTTGGGTTCGCGCCCGAGCAGGTCTGCCAGCGCGCGGATACCGGCCTCACCGCCCGGCGGGCACTGGTTGATATCGGCCTTGTCCTGGGCGATAGCCTCGGCGTAAGGCCGGCAACCGGGAAAGCCGCACTGGCCGCACTGGGTCTGTGGCAACAGCGCGTCGATGCGCTCGATGACAGGGTCCGCCTCGACCCGGAAACGCACCGCGGCCCAGCCGAGACCCAGGCCGAAGGCGATACCCAGCGCGCCCATCAGCAGGATCGAAATCAACATGCCGGCGGACAGCGGCTGACGGGACGGCTGGTCATAGATTGGCCAGGCCCTTGAAACCCATGAACGCGAGCGCCATCAGGCCGGCGCTGATCAGGCCGATCGGGGCGCCCTTGAATGGCGCGGGCACATCGGCCAGCGCCAGACGTTCACGCATGGCGGCAAATAACACCAGCACGATGCCGAAACCAGCCGCTGCGCCAAACCCGTACAGGGCCGATTCAAACAGGTTGTGCTGTTCCTGAACATTCAACAGCGCCACGCCCAGCACCGCGCAGTTGGTGGTGATCAACGGCAGAAAGATTCCCAGTACCCGGTAGAGCACGGGGCTGCTCTTGCGCATGAACATCTCGGTCAGCTGCACGGTCACCGCGATGACCAGGATAAAGCTCAGCGTGGCAAGGTATTCGAGATGCAACGGTGTCAGCAGGTAACGGTGCACCAGGTAACTTGATAGCGAGGACAGGGTCAGCACGAAGGCGGTGGCCACCGCCATCCCTATTGCGCCTTCCAGCTTGTTCGAAACACCCATGAACGGGCACAGCCCGAGAAACCGGACCAGTACGAAATTGTTTACCAGGACGGTGCTTAGCAGGATCAGCAGGTGTTCACTCACGGGCCGGGCGTCTCACGGTAACGGGCCTCAGGTCACGCGCATACCCGGCAGCGCGCCTTCATCCGGGCTGAGTATGAACAGGTCGCTGCCACCCGGGCCGGCGGCCAGGACCATGCCTTCGGAAACACCAAAGCGCATTTTTCGCGGTTTCAGGTTCGCCACCATCACGGTGAAACGGCCGACCAGGTCAGCGGGTTCATAGGCGGACTTGATACCGGCAAACACGTTGCGGGTCTCGCCGCCGATGTCGAGGGTCAGTTGCACCAGCTTGTCCGCCTCGGGCACGGCTTTTGCGCCGACGATTTTTGCAATACGCAGATCGACCTTGAGGAAATCACCGATTTCGATCTCCGGGGCCAGCTGCAGTGGCGGCATGGCGGGTGTTGCGGTGGCTTGCAGGTTTTCCTTCGAGTGCTCGATCATGGCCTCGATGCTGTGCGGGTCAACCCGTGTCAGCAACGGCAGGAAGGCGTTGATGGAAACATCCAGCATGGGCTCATCGAGATCGGCCCAGCGATCCAGCGGCACGCCGAGGAAACCGGCGGCGGTCGTGGCCGTGAACGGCACCACCGGCGCCAGGTAGGTCATCAATACCCGGAACAGGTTGATGCCCTGGGTGCAGACGGCCTGCACCCTGGCCTGCTGGCCCTCCTGCTTGTTCAGGGCCCAGGGTTTGTGCTCGTCGATATAGCGGTTGCCCTCGTCGGCCAGGGCCATGATGCGGCGGATGGCCGACTGGTAATTGCGTTGTTCATAATCGTCGGCGATCAGTTCGCGCTGGGCCACGAACCGCTTGTACAGATCCGGCTCGGGCAGTGCGGACGCCAGGCGGCCATCTGCCCCGCGCTGGATGAAGCCGGCGCAGCGGCTGGCGATGTTGACGACCTTGCCGACCATGTCCGAGTTTACCCGGAAGACAAAATCGTCCAGGCTGAGGTCAATGTCACCGAGACCGGGGCCGAGACGCGCGCAGAAGTAGTAACGCAGGTAATCGGGGTGCAGGTGATCGAGGTAGGTCCGCGCCTGGATGAACGTGCCGCGCGACTTGGACATTTTGGCACCGTCGACGGTCAGGAAACCATGCGCATAAACCGCGGTCGGTGTGCGGAAGCCCGCCCCCATCAGCATCGCCGGCCAGAACAGGGTGTGAAAATACACGATGTCCTTGCCGACGAAATTATACAGTTCGGTGTCGGTATCCGGTTTCCACCAGTCATCGAAATCCAGGCCGATACGCTCGCTCAGTTCCTTGAAACTGGCCATGTAACCAATCGGCGCGTCGACCCAGACGTAAAAATACTTGTTTTGCGTGCCGGGAATCCTGAAACCGAAATAAGGTTCGTCGCGGGAGATGTCCCAGTCACGCAGACCGTCCTCGAACCACTCCTGCATCTTGTTGACCACCTCGGACTGCAGGGCGCGTGTGCTGAACCAGCTCTGCAGACGCTCTTCAAACGCCGACAGCCGCACGAAATAGTGCTCGGAATCGCGCATCACCGGCGTGCTGCCGCTGACGGCTGAGCGGGGCTCGATCAGGTCGGTCGGGCCGTAGGTGCTGCCGCACGCTTCGCAACTGTCGCCGTACTGGTCCGGGGTCTTGCACTTGGGGCAGGTGCCCTTGATGAAGCGGTCCGGCAGGAACATGCCTTTTTGCTCATCGTAAAACTGGGAGATGCTGCGCCGTTCGATATAGCCACCTTCTGCGAGGCGTTTATAAATGGTTTCCACGCACTGCCGGTTGGCCTCGCCGTGGGTGGTCGCGTAGTTGTCAAAGCTCAGACCGAAATCCCTGAAGTCCCGCTGGTGCTCGGCGTTCATCCGCTCGATCAGTTCCTCCGGCGTGATGTTTTCAGCCTGGGCGCGCAGCATGACCGGCGTGCCATGGGCGTCGTCGGCCCAGGCAAAATAGACTTCGTGTCCCTGCGCGCGCTGGAAGCGTGCCCAGATGTCGGTCTGAATGTATTCCAGCATGTGACCGAGGTGGATCGCACCATTGGCGTAGGGCAGGGCGCTGGTCACCAGTATTCTTCTTTTCTGTTTGCTCATGATTTTTGCGTGTGTTGCCGGCTTGGTTAAAGCCGCAATTATGGCACGCCGGCCAGACAAGCTGTAGCGCCGGGTGCGCAAAAGGCCGATCGAATATTGTCGCTGCGGGTGCCATTCCGGCCAGCATAACGGGTACAATGTCGGCCTGATTAAATAGCCGCGTTTATCCGGGAGAGCAGTTGCTACATGAACAAAGAAACCGTGATGGCCTTGCTGGCCGGCGTCATCGATGAAAATTCAGCCCGTGACCTGGTCACGGCAGGTGCCATACGCGAAGTGGGCATCCATGACGACCGCGTCAGCGTGGATGTCCGCCTGGGTTATCCACTGGCCGATAACGGCGCTGAACTGGCGGGCAGGATCAAGGCACGGCTCGAAGCCGATCCGGCTATCGACAAGGCGGTCGTGAACATGAGTTTCAAGGTCGTGCCGCACAAGGTGCAGGAAGACCTCAAGCCGTTGGACTCGATCGCCAACATCATCGCCGTGGGCTCGGGCAAGGGCGGCGTGGGCAAGTCCACCACCGCGGTCAACCTGGCGATTGCGCTGCAGCGCGAAGGCGCGCGCGTCGGTTTGCTGGATGCCGATATCTACGGCCCCAGCATACCCTCGATGCTGGGTGTCAAGGGCCAGCCGAGTACCGACGGCGAACACATCATTCCAAAGGAGGCCCATGGTCTGAAAGTGATGTCCATCGGCTTCCTGGTCGCAGAAGACACCGCCATGATCTGGCGCGGACCGATGGTGACCTCGGCCCTGCAGCAACTGCTCGGCGACACGCTGTGGGGACCGCTCGACTACCTGGTCATCGACCTGCCGCCGGGAACCGGCGATATCCAGCTGACGCTGGCGCAGAAGATACCGGTCGCGGGTGCGGTGATCGTCACGACCCCGCAGGATATCGCCCTGCTGGACGCGCGCCGCGCGGTCAACATGTTCCGCAAGGTCGGTGTGCCGGTGTTGGGCGTGGTCGAGAACATGAGCACGCATATCTGCACCGCCTGCGGTCATGAAGAAGCGATCTTCGGCCACGGCGGGGGTGAACAGATGGCAAAAGATTTTGCCATTCCGCTGCTGGGCCAGCTACCGCTGACGATGGAAATCCGCTCGTCGCTGGACGCGGGCACGCCGACCATGATGCAAAACCAGGACTCGGCCATCGCCAGGAGCTACCGCAGCCTGGCCCTGCGAACCGCGGGTGAATTGTCGGTCATGCCACGCAGCATGACGGTGCAGATGCCGCAGATCGTCATTCAGAACTGACGGAGGCCCTAACCGGTGAGCATCAAGTCCGATCATTGGATCCGCCGCATGGCAAAGATGCACGGCATGATTGAGCCGTTTGAAGCCGGGCAGGTCAACACGGCGGAAAATGGTGACCGCCTGATTTCCTACGGCACGTCCAGTTACGGTTATGACGTCCGCTGCGCCAACCACTTCAAGATTTTTACCAATATCAATTCCGCGGTGGTCGACCCGAAGAATTTCGATGACAACAGCTTTGTCGATTTCACCGGCGACGTCTGTATCATCCCGCCGAATTCGTTCGCCTTGGCGCATACGGTTGAATACCTGCGTATCCCGAAAAACGTGCTGACCATCTGTCTCGGCAAATCGACCTATGCGCGTTGCGGCATCATCGTCAATGTCACGCCGCTGGAACCGGAATGGGAAGGCCACGTGACGCTGGAATTTTCCAACACGACCACGCTGCCTGCCAAGATTTACGCCAATGAGGGCGTCGCGCAGTTCCTGTTTTTTGAATCCGACGAGCAGTGCGAAACCACCTACGCCGACCGCAAGGGCAAGTACCAGGGTCAGCGCGGTGTGACCCTGCCCAGGGCATGAACCAGGGCCTGAACCAGGGACATAACATGCAATTGATCGGCTACCTGGATTCCCCGTTCGTGCGCCGCGTGGCGGTAACGATGCGGTGTCTGGGTATTGGATATGCGCACCGTGAATAGAAGGAAAACCACCATGAAACGCAGTCATTCATTGTCATTTTTTATGCTGCTCGCCGGCCTGTTGGTTGCAACCGCACTGCAGGCGCGGCCACAAGCCGCTGCGCCGGCCGATTATCTGGCCAGGCAGGCTGCCTGGGAGAAACACGCGGCGCTGGTCGCTGCCTCGCCCTATGCCGGTTTGCAGTGGCGCAGCATCGGCCCGACCGTGCAGGGCGGGCGGTTGGTGGACATGGCAGTCGTGCCCGGTCAGCCCTACACCTTTTACGCGGCATATGCCTCCGGCGGTTTGTGGAAAACCACCAACAACGGTCACACTTTTTTGCCGCTGTTCGATCATCAGCCCAGCATCATCATGGGCGCCATCGCGGTCGATCCGAACCACCCGGAAACCGTGTGGGTGGGTAC
>JBFZEL010000233.1:0-9445 GCA_041306925.1 Lysobacterales bacterium | reverse complement strand
ATTCAGCGACTGCACGACGGCCGGGTTGAAGACGAAGCGGTAGTACTCGGGAAAGACCGCACCGAGGATGCCGGGTCCGAGCACGATGCCCGTGATGATCTGCACCACGACCAGCGGTGCGTAGTACTCCGTGCGGCCGAGTCTCCAGACGAGGAACGGCAGTGCAAAGATCAGCAGCATCGCAACCAGGAAGATTTCCGAAGTGTTCACGTTTGCCTCTCCATGGCCGCCGGTGGCAGGCTGCCAGGCAGTGCAATCATGGAACGGAATGTTTGCATGCCCGGCGCTACAGGACTTGTCGGGCTATTGGACGAACACCCGCTGGGCGACCGGCCGAAGCAGCGCGATGAAGGACGACCTGGCGCCGTCGGTATCGCCCGCGCGCACACGCACATTTGGCGGCGCGCACAGGCAGCATTAAGCACTTTTACAGACATTGCGACAAGTATAGCAGCTGCCTTGTACTGGCCGCAGATGCAGCCTCTTCCACTACGAAATGATACTGAATGGGGGTCATGTTTCTAGCACGAAATGATACTGAAATAATCTGAGTTCTGTTCATAATGGAGTGATGCGACGCAGGCTAGGCCGCTTGGCTGGAACTGCGGGGCAGCCCGGGCAAGAGCTGCAATCTTAATCCACCGGCATAGTGGCTCTTGCCAATCATGTTGATCAGGACTACCTTTCCCACTCGGTTGACGGGAAAAGGTCGTAAACATGTGGTTCTTCGTGGTCTTCGCGATCGCCGGTGGGCTGGCGCAGCTGGTGGACGGAACGCTGGGCATGGGTTTCGGCGTTACCAGCGCCACGATTTTGCTCTTCATGGGTGTGCCGGCGGCGGCCGCATCGGCCGCTACTCACGCGGCAAAACTGCCGACGACGTTCATCAGCGGGTTGGCGCACTGGCACCAGGGCAACGTGGACGGTCGCACCTTCATTCGGCTGGCGATACCCGGAGGCATCACCGCGTTTGCCGGTGCTGTTGTCCTGGTCGGACTCAGCACGGCTGTGGCCAAGACGTGGATGGCCGGCTTACTGTTCTTCTTCGGCATCGTGATCTTCCTGCGGTTTGGCTTCAACTGCCGCTTGATCCCCGCTCCCGCCAGCGGGCACAAGGCTCGCTGGCTCGCGCCGATCGGCGGACTGGGGGGCTTTATGGACGCGACCGGCGGCGGAGGCTGGGGGCCGGTGGTTACACCCTTCCTGATGACCGTCACTAACCATTCGCCGTCCCGGGTGGTGGGGAGCGTCAACGCGGCTGAGTTCGTCGTGGCAGTGTGTGCATCTGCGGGATTCCTTACCAGCGCCAGCCAACTGGAGCCGGACATCCCCTGGATTGCGGTCATGGGGCTGATCGCCGGCGGGGTGGTGGTGGCACCGTTCGCCGCGCGCCTGGCGGGACGCCTCCCGCAGCACGTGATGGGCACGCTCGTCGGTGGGCTCATCCTGATCGTCAACGGCCAGATCATTTTGTTCAGCAGGGGTCCGCTGCCGGCAGTGGGGCTGGTGCTCTTCGTGTCGGCTGTCGTGGTGATCGCGGTGGTGGCCAAGCGGGCGTACGTCTTCGATCTGGCCGAGCGGGCCAGCGTTCAAGCGGTGAACAACGGCGGTTCGGCGCTCGAAGGCGAACGCTAGCGGGTGCGGACGGCGGTTGCAGGCGCTGAGGACCGGATTGACCTTTTCCGCCGCCACTGCCGAACATTGCCTCGCCGGCCTGTGCAGAAACGAGACGACAGACGTCGTTCGGTGTAAAATTCAAGCGTCGTTTTGGTTGATGCGCCAGGGTCGCTTTCTCTTGCTGAGAACTCGCGTACAGCCAAAACGGCGCCTTCGACCCATCATCCCCGTCAATTCGGGCAGGATCACCTCATTCTTCCAGTTATCAGCGGCAGGGTCTCAGTCGAGCAGCGGTGGTTTGCGGGCCCCACTGGCCTGCTCGAACGCATAGGCCAGCTGTATCAGCCTGGCATCGCTGAAAGCACCGCCGATGAACGAGACCCCGATGGGTAACCCGACAACGTGCCCCGCCGGCACGGTGATGCTCGCGTACCCGGATATGGCGGCCAGCGATGCACTCGATATACCCGAAGACAAGTCGCCGTTGATGTGGTCGGTCAGCCAGGCCGGACCCCGCGTCGGTGCGATCAGGGCGTCGAGGCGGTTGGCTTGCAGCGCGTTGTCGATGCCGTTTTGCGAAATCCGTTTGCTGGCCGCCAGCGCTTCGAGGTATTGCGCGTCCGTCAGCGGACCCTTGCTCTCAGCCTCGAGAAAATCCTCCTGGCCGAAGATCGGCATCACCGTATCTGCATGGGTGGCGTTGAATTCGATGAGACCGGCCAGGCTCCTGATGGGCGCGCCGGATTTTTCGAGGTAAGCGTTCAGATCCGCTTTGAATTCGTAATAGAGCACTTCAGCTTGGGCGTCGCTCATCCCTGCGGTGTCGATCTCGACAGGATCGACGATTTCCGCACCCTGTGATTTGAGGGTCGCGATGCTGTCCGCGAGGATCTGTTCGACACGCGCGTCGACGCCAGCGCCGGAATAGCCACGGTAGACCCCGATCCTGGCGCCCTTGAGCGCGTCTTTTGAAAAACTCCCGGTAATGTCCGGCACAGGATTCGGGAAAATGTCCGCGAGCGGGTCCGCGGGGTCTGCGCCAATCATCGCGGCCAACAAAATCGCAGCATCTTTAACGGTCCGGCCCATCGGACCGGCGGTATCCTGGCTGTGGGCGATCGGGATGATACCGCTCCTGCTCACCAGTCCCAGTGTTGGTTTGATGCCGACGATGCCATTGATACTCGCAGGACACACGATCGAACCGTTGGTTTCAGTACCGACCGCCACACTGGTCAGGCTGGCCGCAACCGCGACCGCTGAACCGCTGGATGATCCGCACGGGTTACGCGCCAAATCATAGGGGTTCTTCGTCTGGCCGCCGATACTGCTCCAGCCACTGGATGAATGGCTGGAACGGAAGTTGGCCCACTCACTCAGGTTGGCCTTGCCGAGGATCACCGCGCCGGCCTCACGCAACTTGCTGACGACAAAGGCATCGGCAGGCGGATGATGGCCTTGCAAAGCCAGTGAACCGGCCGTCGTTTCCATGGCGTCGGCGGTGTCGATGTTTGCCTTCAGCAACACCGGGATCCCGTGCAGGGGTCCGCGCGGTCCGGTTTTCTGCCGCTCGGCATCGAGCGCCGCGGCGATGCCGATGGCCTGCGGGTTGATTTCGATGACCGAGTTGAGCGCCGGGCCGTTTGCATCGAGTGTCTCGATGCGATCCAGGTAAAATTGAACCAGTTGCCGGGAACTGAGTTCGCCCGCCTGCATCAGCGCCTGCAGGGATTCGATATCGTATTCCCGGTAATTGACGGCATCTGCCTGACCACGCGTTGCAGGAAATACGAGCAGCAAAACGCTCAGTAAAACAACTGCAATCGATTTTGGGTGCTTGGTAAAAGCCATGTTCCGACCCCGGTTCTTGTTCGGTAATGCCAATGGGCCAACTGAGAATGTCAGGTCCGTTGATACAAATCAACCACGCGGATTTCACAAAGGTATATAAATGCATGGCAATCAGGGGACACCGTATGAACATATTGAAAATGCGCAGGCTACTCACCGCCATGAGCGCCTGCGTTTGCCTGCTGGCCGCGGCCTGCGCAACCGCCGTCGCGCCGGGCAGCGAAGACCCGGCTTTGCAGACCCTCGCACCAAGCCCGGCTGCGGCAAAAGCCAGGAATGTAATCCTGTTCATCGGTGATGGCATGGGCGTCAGCACCGTGACGGCCGTGCGAATACTCGATGGCCAGCGCAAGGGCATGCCGGGCGAGGAAAACGTGTTGTCTTTTGAGCGTTTTCCAAATGTGGCCCTGGCGAAGACCTACGAGGTCAACCAGCAGGTCGGGGAGTCGGCCGGCACGGCGACCGCAATCCTGACGGGGCATAAAACCAACGCGGGATTCATCGGCGTCAACAGCGCTGCGGAGCGCGGCAACTGCGCCTCCAGCCATGGCAAGCACCTGCAATCGGCCCTCGAACTCGCGGAGTCTGCCGGTTTGTCAACCGGGATAGTCTCGACGACGCGGCTATCCCACGCCACCCCGGCAGCGGCTTACGCCCATGTCCCCGAACGGGCCTGGGAAAGCGACAGGGATTTGAGCGACGAGGCCAGGCATAACGGCTGCCCTGACATCGCCTCCCAACTGATCGATTTCCCATCCGGTAACGGCATCGAGGTAGCGCTGGGGGGCGGACGCATCAAGTTTCTGCCCTACGGCAGCGCTGATCCCGAGGACGCGGACACATCGGCAGGCCGCCAGGACAAACGTAACCTGCCGCGGGAATGGTTACGGAAATATCCCAATTCCGCCTACATCTGGAATCAACAGCAATTCGATTCCATCGATCCGGCGGCCACCGATCACCTGCTCGGCCTGTTTGCAAGCGACCACATGCAGTTCGAAGCCGACCGCGCCGAAGACACCGCGGGTGAACCTTCGCTGGCGCAAATGACCCGCCTGGCCATCGCAATTCTCAGCCGCAATGCAAACGGCTATTTCCTGCTCGTCGAAGGCGGGCGTATCGACCACGCGCACCATGACAACAATGCCTACCGGGCGTTGACCGACGGTGTCGCCTTTGCCGATGCGGTGGCCGTGGCCGCTGAGATGACCACGCAGGACGAGACCCTGATCATCGTCACCGCCGACCACTCCCACACCTTTACCATCGGCGGTTACCCGACGCGCGGCAACCGGATACTGGGCAAGGTGGTCGCCAACGATGACACCGGCAAGCCGGCAGGCAAACCTGAACTGATGGGAGATCAGAAGCCCTACACAACCCTCGGTTACCACGCGGGCCCCGGCGCCGCCTGGGTGGGCGGACCGCGGCCGGACCTGACGGAAACCGACACGGTCAATGACAGGAATTTTCTCCAACAGGCCGCGATCCCGGCAGACGACGATACCCATGGCGGCGAAGACGTACCCGTCTATGCGCGCGGCCCGGGCGCTGAAAACTTACGCGGGGTTATCGAGCAAAACGAAATTTTTCACGTGATCGACAAAGCGCTCCAACTGACCCGTTAGCCCGTTCATTGTGCTTATTTTGAATGGTCGCTGGCGTTTTCAGTCGCGGTAAATCTCAAAGCGACGTCGCCGAAATAAAGCGCTTGCCTGGAAGCTGCCACCAGGCGCAGGCGGTCTTGTTCCGGATCGGGGTTCCTGATTTCCACGACCCAGTTCAGGCCGTCACTGCCCGCGGCTTGCATATCCACAGGTTTTACCTCTTCAGCCGCATTTTCAACCAGCGCCAGTTTGACGCCGTCGAGCGGGTTTACAGATTCGAGCTTCAACAACATGCGGCCTTGATCAAGCCGTTCGAAGCTGAGCGTCAATTCGAAATCGACGTTTTTCAGACCGCACACACCGCTGTTGTAACGACAGTTGGGTTTTTCGATCAGTTGATAACTTTGCCCGGCTTCGGCCGGTTGGGGCTTTTCACCGAAAATGGCGCCGATGCCGAAATAGCTGACCAGTCCCAGGATGGGTGCCATTATCGAGGCCAAAACGATGTGTTTGTTTTTCCAGAAAGCCATGTCTTTACACCGTTCTCCTTGGACGCGGCCGTGGCGGACTGCGCGTAAGGATACCTGCTTCACACGGTAAAGACATCAAACCGGGCTCAATTGAGACGGGTCACCACCAGTTTGATACCCGGGTCGGTCGGGTCGTTGCTGATCTGGAAATTGAGCGATGCCATCAACTCGAGCATCCTGTAGTTATTCGCCAGCACCTGGCCTTCCATCACTTCGAGACCGCGGTTACGCGCGATATCGAGCAGTTTCTGCATCAGCAGGCGGGCGATGCCCTTGCCCTGCCATTTGTCGGAAACGACGATGGCGAACTCGCAGGTTTTCTTGTCCGGATTGGTCATATAGCGTGCGACGCCGATTTCTTCCTCACCCTTGGGATCCGGGTTAATGGCCACCAGGGCCATCTCGTTGTGGTAATCGATCTGGGTGAAGCGGACCAGCATTTCGAGGCTCAGTTCATGGATCGAATTCATGAAGCGGAAGTACTTCGATTCCGCCGACAGGCCACGGATAAACGCCTGCTCGATCTCGGCGTCTTCCGGCCGGATGGGCCTGATGATGATATCGGTGCCGTCATTCAACTGTTCGTCTGTAACCAGGTGAATCGGATAGGGATGGATGGCCAGGTGGTTGTAGGGATCGGTCGATGGTTTTGGATACTCGACACGGAAACGCGCATCCACCGCGATGGCCCTTTCATCATCGACCAGCAGGGGGTTGATATCCATTTCGCGGATCCACGGCAGTTCGCAGGCCATGTTCGAAACACTGATCAGGACATCGATCAGCGCTTCCATGTTGGCCGCGGGCATATGGCGGAATTTGCCAAGCATCCTGGCCGCCTTGGTGCGGTCGATCAGGTCCCTGGCGAGGCGCCTGTTCAATGGTGGCAATGCGACCGCCGAGTCACCCATCACTTCGACGTTGGTGCCACCGCTGCCAAAGCTGATCACCGGGCCGAAAACGGGATCACGCACCATGCCGATCATCAATTCACGGGCATTCCGGTTGCGGTACATTTTTGCAATCGTGACACCCGAGATTGTCGCGTCCGGCGCATTTTTCGAGACCTGTTCGACCATTTGCAGGTAAGCGCCCCTGACCTCGTGGGCGGAACTGACATTCAACCTTACCCCACCGACATCGGATTTGTGCGTAATGTCCGGCGACAGGATCTTCATGGCGACCGGGTAACCGATGGTTTCCGCGATCACCAGTGCCGCGTTGGCAGAATTGGCGACGGCATTTTCAGCAGCGGGAATCTTGAACGACTTCAATATGGCCATCGATTCCGGTTCGGTCAGGATCTTGCGCCGCTCGGTCAATACGCCCTCGATGATCATGCGCGCACCGTGCCTGTCGGCCGACGCCTGGTCACCGGTCAGCCTTGCCGGTGTTTGCATGAGCAATCGCTGGTTTCGCTTGTACTTGCCGATAAACGAGAATGCATCCACCGCATCTTCAAGCATGTTGAAGTCGGGTATGCGGGCCTCGGTGAGCACGCGCCGGGCCGCTTCAACCTGCGTGCCCCCCATCCAGCTCGTCAGTATGGGTTTCTTATTCTTTTCCGCCGACCTGATGATCTCCTCGGCGACCCTGGTGGGTTCCGTCATCGCCTGCGGTGTCAGGATGACGATCGCGCCATCCACCTCGGGATCGGCGAGACAGATGTCAACGGCCTTGCTGTAACGCTCGGGCGGCGCGTCGCCGATGATGTCCACCGGGTTGCCGTGCGACCATACACTGGGCAGGACTTTATTCAGTGCGGCAATCGTATCCGGACCCAACTGGCTGAGGGTGATATTCCGGTCGGTAGCGCGGTCGGCAGCCATGACACCGGGCCCGCCGCCGTTGGTGATGATCACCAGGCGGTCGGATGCCACCCGGTAATGCGAGCGCGACAGCACCTTGGCCGCGGCGAAAAGCTGCGAGACGCTTTCCACCCGCAATACACCTGAACGGGACAGCGCGGTGGAAAAGACCACGTCGCTGCCGACCAGCGCACCGGTGTGCGACATGGACGCCTCGGCGCCGGCCGCGTGACGGCCGACTTTCAAGGCGATAACCGGTTTGATGCGCGCGGCGGCACGCAGACTGCTCATGAAGCGGCGCGCATCGGTGATCCCCTCGATGTAGAGCAGGATGGCCTTGGTCTGCGGGTCAGACACCAGGTAGTCAAGGTAGTCGCCAAAATCGAGATCGGCGCCGATACCTGTGGAAACGACGGCAGAAAAACCGATCTTATTCAGTTCCGCCCAGTCGAGAATTGCCGTGCAGATGGCGCCGGACTGAGAAACCAGCGCGATGTTGCCTGGCATGGCGACGTTGTGGCCAAAGGTGATGTTGAGCTTGATATCCGGCCGCATCAGCCCGAGACAGTTCGGACCCATCAGGCGGATGCCATGACGCTCGACCAGTTGCGTGACCCGGTCCTCCAGCTTGCGGCCTTCCGCGCCGGTCTCGCGGAAACCCGCCGACAGGATCAGCATCATCTTGATGCCGTGCTCGCCGCAGGCTTCGACGATCGCCGGAATGGTGCTGGCCGGGGTCGCCACGACCGCCAGGTCGATCGACTCGCCCACATCGGCCAGGGAGGCATAGGCCTTTTGCCCCTGCACCGTGTGGTGCTTCGGATTGATGGCGAATATCCGGCCTGCATAACCGGCGGAAAGCAGGTTCCTGAAGACCACGCCGCCGACGGAATTTTCCCTGTCGCTGGCGCCGAAAAGTGCAATGGTTCTGGGTGTGAAAAGCGCTGTCAGATAGTGTGTGTTCATGCGGGTCGACAAATCCATTTAGTCGTATTTTTTTACCCTGTCATTATACTATGCAAGAGACTGCCAAAGTTAGGAGTTTTGCCCTTGAGCACCGCATTCATCAGCCACCCGGATTGCCATGATCACGACACCGGCGAAGATCACCCCGAAAACGCCCAGCGCCTGTCCGCGATAGAAGACCGGTTGCTCTCCTCGAGGATTTCCGACTTCATCAAATACCTGGATGCACCCGAGGTTACACGCGACCAGCTGCTGCGCGCACACACGGCCGGTTACCTGGAGATGATCGATGCGCTGATGCCCAGAACGGGCTATGCGCGCCTCGATCCGGACACGGTGATCAGCCCGGGCTCGCTGCAGGCTGCCAAGCGGGCCGCCGGTTCGGTTATCCTGGCGGTTGACCGGATCATGAGCGGTGAAATCAGGAATGCGTTCTGTAGCGTGCGTCCACCCGGGCATCACGCGGAACGTAACCGGGCGCTGGGGTTTTGTATTTACAACAATATCGCCGTGGGGGTTAAACACGCCCTCGAGGTCTATGGCCTGCAACGGGTGGCGGTTGTCGATTTCGACGTGCACCAGGGCAACGGCACCGAGGACATCCTGCTCGGCGATGACAGGCTGCTTTACTGTTCAATTTTCCAACACCCGTTTTTCCCCTATACGCCCCTGCCGGAAAACAGTGAAAGGGTGATCTCCATCCCGTTGGACGCGTCCGCCAAGAGCGCCGAATTCCGCGCAGCGGTGACCGACCACTGGTTACCCGCAATGGAACGCTTCGAACCGGAAATGATCTTTGTCTCCGCCGGTTTTGACGCGCACCAGGACGACGACATGTCCTATGTCAGACTTACCGATGCGGATTTTCGCTGGGTCACCCAGGAAATCGTGCGGATCGCGGATATGTCCGCCTCAGGGCGTGTTGTCTCGGCCCTAGAGGGCGGTTATGAAATACACAGCCTGGCGCGCTGCGTGGAAGCGCATATGCGGGTGCTGATGGATTTGTAATCAACCCGCCCGCCACCTTTCAAGAGCGCAATGACCGACTGATCAACAAGTTGCACTG
>JBFZEL010000232.1:0-12967 GCA_041306925.1 Lysobacterales bacterium | reverse complement strand
CGTATGCACTGTATAATCTTCAGGACCGTGGCCGCATGATCATTGAAGACGGTGTTGAAGTTTATGAGGGTCAGATTATCGGGGTGCATAACCGGGGTAATGACCTCACGGTCAATCCGATCAAAGGGAAACAGTTAACCAATATCCGCACCGTCATCAAGGACGACAACGTGTTGCTGGCGGCTCCCAACATCCTGTCGCTGGAGCAGTCACTGGAGTTTATCCAGGACGACGAACTGGTCGAAGTGACACCCGAGTGCATCCGCATACGCAAGTTGTTTCTGAAAGAGCACGAACGCAAGGCCGCCGGCCGTGCAGTCAAAAAGCAGGAGAACTGAAAAAGCCGGTTTTTAACCGCGGACTCAGGGTTGTTTACGCGGGTCCTGGCCCAGCAGGCTTTGCAGACGTGTTATGTCATGCCGCTCGAAATCGGGCTGGAGAATGATGTCATAATGGTCCGGGATGGCGGTATCCAGGGTGATATCCAGGCGGAGTATCCTGTCACGCCGGGATATGATCAGCTCGGTTCTCTCGCCGGGCTCAAAACTGGACAGCAGGCTTTCCAGACGTTCCGGCGTCAGTCTCTCGCCGCCGATGGCCAATACCTCGTCACCGGCCATCAGGCCCGCGGCAGAACCGCTCCTGCCATCGAGCACTGCACTGACGACCATTCCCGGAATCTTGCTATCCCAGAGAATGCCGAGATCGCTGCGCAAAGGCGCCTCGCCCTGCTCCCCCGTTATCAGGACCGCACCACGGTTTAACTCGAGTCCATACCAGTCGAGCGCGGCATCGACGTCCGGCTCGACAGTCGTGGTTGTCAGTGTGCGAAGCAGTTTGCCCGCTTCAGCACCGCCGACCTCGACAACGGTTTTCTCAAAGGCTTCGGCGCTGTAGGGCCTGCTCGAATACAGGCTGTACATCTTGCGCATGACCTCATCCAGATCATGCCGGCCCTTGCTGTTTTTCCGGAGGTGGGTATCCAACACGAAGCCGATCACAGCGCCCTTGATGTAGTAACTGATGGTGCTGTTGAGCGTATTGGGGTTGGGCTGGTAATGGCGGATCCATGCGTCCAGGGATGCCTCCGTGACCGGTCGCAGCAAGCGCCCGGGGGTGGTCTCCAGTTGATAGATGTCGCTGGCGAGCAATTCCATGTACTCTTTTGGTGTAATCAAACCGGCCCGTGACAGGAGCAGATTATCGTAATAACTGGTCAGGCCCTCAGCGAGCCATAACTCGCTCGTGTATTGTTCGTTCTGATAATCATACTGCGCCAGGTCGAGTGGACGCATGTGACGGACATTCCATACATGGAAAAATTCATGCGCAATGGTTCCCAGCCATTTTACATAGTCCTTGCGGTCACGCATCTGACGCCGGCCCGTCATGACCACGGTGCTCTGATCGTGCTCGAGACCGCCCTTGCCTTCAACAATAAAATTCATGAACCAATAAGGACGTTTGAGTGGGTTGGCACCCCAGAACGACTGCGTCCCGGCAACAATTTTTTCTACGTCTCGCGCCGCTTGCACGCCGTCCCAAAACTCGTTTTCACCCACGTTCAGTAGCACATATTCCTGGCTGTCATGCGAAAACCGGTAGACGGGCGCCCTGGCTACAGCAACCGGGTTGTCGACCAGTTCATCATAATTTGCCACGCGGAACACGCCCGCATCGGAAGTGTTGCTCATGGCGGAAAAGACCTGTCCCCTGTCCTGGTCGCTTACAACTGCCAACAACTGCGGCAAATCCCGTGTTTGCCCGGTGTAGAGGAAGACCGATGTGCCATTGATCAGTGAAAACTCCCGGCTCGCCCAACTGGTGCTGACGTTGATTTCAGGTGTAAACACCACGTAGTCAACCACCAGTGTGTTGGTCTGACGCGTATCGACCTGCCAGCGGTCCTTACTGACTTTTTGCACGGCCAAAGGCGCGCCATCCGCAGATACGGCGGAGATGCTATTGACGTTGGCCGCGTAATCCCTGATCAGGTAGGAACCCGGCGTCCAGTTTGGCATGGTCAGTTCGGTCAGCGGTGCGCTGACGGGAAACACCGAACGCACCTGTAGAAGTTGTTCCTTGTCTTGCGGGAAACTTATCGTATGACGGACCTCGTCCGCCGCCAGCACCGCTTGCGTCCCTAGGCACAGGCCAGCGAACACGATTGCCAACCCGCGATACCCGGATGCCCGGCAGCGGATCGATGACTTGGCGAACAGTAAACGCAAGGCTATTTCAACTTTTCAAACTTGCTGACGATCAGCATCGACAGTTCCAGGGCCTGTTCATAATTCAGACGCGGGTCCACGATTGATTTGTAGGCCCGTTCCAGGTCGACTTCGTTCAGGTTTCTTGCCCCGCCGGTACATTCGGTGACGTCTTCACCGGTCAGTTCAAGATGGACACCACCGAGGTGTGATCCGCACTGGTGATGAAGTTCGATGGCCGCTTCCGTTTCGCTCATGATATTGCGAAACCGCCGGGTCTTGATACCCGAGGCCGTCGTTTCCGTATTGCCATGCATGGGATCACACACCCACAACACCGGTGACCCCGAGTCCTGGACGGTCTTGATCAAAGGCGGTAACCCGGCTTCGATCTGCGACGCACCCATCCGGTGAATCAGAACGATACGACCGGCTTCATCGTCAGGATTGAGAATCTCCAGTAAGCGTCGCAGTTGCTGAGTGCTGGTACTGGAGCCAATCTTGATACCGATCGGATTGCGAATCCCCCTGAAATACTCCACGTGGGCGCCATCGACATCGGCGGTGCGCATGCCGATCCAGGGGAAGTGCGTGGTCAGGTCAAACCAGCCTTCCTGGCGCGGCACCTTGCGGGTCAGCGCCTGTTCGTAATGCAGGTGCAGCGCTTCGTGGGAGGTATAGAAGTCGACCCGCTTCAGCACCCCGGCACGACGTCCGGAAATGGTCTCCATGAAATTCACGGCGCGGCCGAGGCTATCTGCCAGACGCTGAAATTCTTCAGCGAGCGGTGAATGCTTTACCCAACTCAGGTTCCAGTACTCCGGGTGATGCAAATCTGCAAATCCGCCGTCGACCAGGGCACGGACAAAATTCATCGTCATCGACGACATTGCATGTCCCTGGATCAGGCGCCGTGGATCCGGCCGCCGCGCTGCGGCGGTAAATTCGGCCGAGTTCACCAGGTCACCCCGGTAGCTGGGAAGTGTTATGCCGTCGCGTGTCTCCATGTCCGAAGAACGCGGCTTGGCGTACTGCCCTGCAAAGCGTCCGACCCTGACGACGGGTTTTTGCAGGCCATGTGTCAACGCCAGGCTCATTTGCAGGAGGACCTTGAGCCGGTTGGTGATGACGGCCGAATTACACTCGGCAAAACTTTCCGCACAATCACCGCCCTGCAGGAAAAACCGGCCACCTGCCTGTGCCTGGGCAATCTGTTCCTTTAACGACAAAATTTCCCAGGACGTCACCAGTGGTGGCAGACGCGACAACTCTTCAAGTGTCGCCTGCAGCTCTTCCTGGTCGGGATAATGGGCCTGTTGCCTGGCCTCCCGCGTTTGCCAGGAGGTTGGCCGCCAGCCATTATCCTGTTGCGGGTCTTCCTGGGTTTCTGCTTTATGATTCATCGTTCCGGTTCCAGAGGTCTATTTTTCAATGGTTCGTTCAGTTTGGTGGTCTTCAGCGTCGGGCGGGGCGATAGGTTACCCACACGGTCACCAGTCCCAGCGTCAAATACCAAAGCAACGTCCAATTTGGCATACTCAGACCCATAAACGTCCATATTACCTCGGCGCAGCTTCCGGAACCTTTCAACACTGTTGCAAGAACGTCGGTCAGGGGGAAGTTTTCCAGCATGTAATTGAGTCCGGGACCACATTCAGGCACCTCATCCGGAGGCAGACTTTGCAACCAGATATGCCGGCCTGCTATCGATGCACCCGTGGCGGCGCAGCCTACAAATAACCACGTGTAAACCTGCTGCCCAATTCTCCCGGGATTGTGCAGGCCAGCCAGCAGTGCAATAACCGCCATGGCGATAAAAACCACCCTTTGCAAAATACACAGTGGACAGGGCTCCTGGTAGTCAACGTACTGGCTGTACAGCGCAAAACCAATGAGCGATGCACAGCATAAAACAACAAACAAATTCCAAATTCTCGGTGTAATCCTATTCAACATTCCTGCTCCATCTATTTACCGTATACGCGGCAGTGTAGCCAATTTCACTGTTATAATTTAAGTAATTTCTTTCAGGGCAGTGACTGTACAGTAATGGACGCGAAAATTGCACCAGTAAAGACAGTAATGAGGGCGCCCAGGGGTAGCAAATTGAGCTGCAAGGGCTGGCACCAGGAAGCAGCCATGCGCATGCTGATGAACAATCTGGATCCGGATGTTGCCGAAAAGCCGGAAGAACTGATCGTTTACGGCGGTACCGGCAAAGCCGCACGCAATCACGAATGCCTGGAAAGAATTATCTCCACGCTCAAACGCCTGGAAAATGATGAAACCCTGCTGATCCAGAGCGGTAAGCCGGTTGGCGTTTTTCGCACGCACGAGGAAGCACCAAGGGTTCTGATTGCGAATGCCAACCTGGTGCCCCGTTGGGGAAACTGGGACGTCTTCCGCGACCTGGAAGCAAAGGGACTCACCATGTATGGGCAGATGACGGCGGGTTCGTGGATTTACATCGGTTCCCAGGGAATTGTGCAGGGCACCTATGAAACCTTTGCCGAGTGCGCGCGCCAGCACTTCAACGGCAGCCTGCGGGGGACGTTGACAGTCACCGCCGGCCTGGGTGGAATGGGCGGAGCCCAGCCACTGGCCTGCACCATGAATGAAGGGAATTGTCTGGCGGTGGAGGTCGATCCGTGGCGCATCCAGCGCCGCGTTGAAACGCACTATTGTGACCGGATGGTCAAGAGTCTGGATGCAGCGCTGGAAATTTTTGCGGCATCGAAAGAACCGGTATCCGTAGGCCTGTTGGGCAACATCGCGGAGGTTTTACCGGAATTGGTACGGCGCAACATTGTCCCTGACATTGTCACCGATCAGACTTCCGCACACGATCTCCGTGAGGGTTACATCCCGCTGGGATACTCGCTGGAAGAGGCCGCCCGTTTGAGAGCGTCTGACCCGGTCAGTTACGACAACAAGGTGCTGGACTCCATGGTAGTGCACGTGCGCGCAATTCTTGAGATGAAATCACGCGGTGCAGTCTGTTTCGATTACGGCAACAACCTGAGGGGACAGGTTGCAGATCACCGCAACATGCCAGAAGCTTTTGATTTTCCGGGTTTTGTCCCCGCCTACATTCGCCCGCTGTTCTGCCGTGGTGCGGGACCGTTCCGCTGGGCGGCATTATCCGGTGACCCGCAAGACATCCTTGTCACGGACGAGGCGATCCTGGCATTGTTTCCCGACAAACCCGCGCTGCGACGCTGGATCGAAAAGGCCCAGCGTCAGATCAGTTTCCAGGGTTTACCGGCAAGAATCTGCTGGCTGGAGTATGGGGAACGCGCAAAAGCCGCCCTTAAATTCAATGAACTGGTACGTACAGGAAAAATCAGCGCGCCTATCGTGATAGGCCGTGATCACCTGGATACCGGTTCAGTGGCCTCACCAAATCGTGAAACCGAATCGATGCAGGACGGTTCCGACGCCATCGCGGACTGGCCGTTACTGAATGCCATGTTGAATACCGCTTGTGGTGCCAGCTGGGTATCCATCCATCACGGCGGCGGCGTTGGTATCGGCTATTCGCAGCACGCCGGCATGGTGTGTGTCGCGGATGGCACCGAAATGGCCGACAGGCGTTTGCAAAGGGTGCTCACTGCGGATCCGGGCACCGGCGTCATGCGACATGCAGATGCCGGGTACCAGGATGCTATCGACATAGCCAATGCAAGAGGTGTAGATCTGCCCATGATTAACGGCACGTGAATCCTGTGGACGCCGTCAATCTTCGCCTGGAACACCTGTATGCCAATCTGGACCGCAGCATGTCAGGGCTGCGGCAGCGATTCGAACCCGTCACCAGATCACGCCGTATTGTCGAACACGCCCTGATCGACGGTCACGCTCACTATGGTATCAACACCGGTTTTGGTATCCTGGCCAACAAGCGCATTTCCAGTGATGACCTGGCCATTCTGCAGAAAAATATACTCCTGAGTCACGCCTGCGGTGTCGGCGAACCGGTTCCGCCGGCGATAACCCGGTTGATGCTGCAACTCAAGATACACTCACTCAGCCTCGGTTACTCGGGTGTTTCCGAACAGACTTTCCTGAAACTGCTTGAACTGGAGGAGCGTGGTGTTCTCCCCTGGATACCAAGCCGTGGCAGCGTCGGTGCTTCAGGTGACCTCGCGCCGCTCGCCCATATGTGCCTGCCATTGATTGGCCGGGGTGAGGTGTGGGACGAAAACCTCTCCCACAGGATCCCCGCAGCAACGGCATTGGCAGCAAAAGGCATCGAACCGGTCAATCTGCAGGCAAAAGACGGTTTGGCGCTGATCAATGGCACCCAGATGATGCTGGCCTACGGTGCATTTGTGCTCGAGCGGACACTGGTACTACAAAGAGAGGCCGACCTGCTGGCTGCGATGAGTCTCGAGGCATTGCAGGGCAGTGCCGTACCCTTCGACGCGCGAATTCACGCGGTCAGACCCCACCAGGGGCAAAAGACCGTTGCCGCCAATATAAGAAAACTCCTGGAAGGCAGTGAAATCCTTGCCTCCCACCGCGACTGCGGCAAGGTTCAGGATCCCTACAGCCTGCGCTGTGTGCCCCAGGTGCATGGCGCCAGCAGGGATGCCTTGTCATATTCGCGTCAATGCATTGAAACGGAACTCAATTCGGTCACTGACAATCCCCTGGTGTTTGAACAGGGAGATATCCTCTCGGGTGGAAATTTTCACGGTCAGCCACTGGCACTGGCAATGGATTTTGCCGCCATTGCACTGGCTGAGTTGGGCAGCATTTCCGAGCGGCGGACCTACCTTTTGTTGGAGGGCCATGACGGTCTGCCCAAGCTGTTGATGCACGACACCGGCGTAAATTCCGGATTCATGATTCCGCAATATACTGCTGCCGCATTGGTCTCTGAAAACAAAATTCTTTGTCACCCGGCCAGCGTCGATTCGATACCCACCAGTCTCGGCCAGGAGGATCACGTCAGCATGGGTTCAATCAGCGCCTTTAAGCTGCTCTCGGTCTTGAACAATGTCGAACTAATCCTGGCGGTTGAATTACTCACATCGGCACAGGCGCTGGATTTCCGCGGCAGCCTGCTGCCCGGTCACGGCGTGGCGCTCGCCCACACAGCCTTACGCAAGGAAATCCGCCACGCCGAACAGGACTACGAGGTAAGAAATGACCTGGATCAGTGCGCCGAAATTTTGCGCAGTGGCGCTCTGTTGAAAGCGGTCGAGAACGAGATAGGTCCGCTCAAGTAGTGACCATATTGCGCAATATCGGCCAACTGGCCACCTGCCCCGCCAATACCGCGCAACAGGACGCCGGCTTGATCAACGACGCAGCGCTGGTGTTTGATCAAAACCGGATAGCCTGGGCAGGTCGTGAAATTCACCTACCCGCAGAATACGGCGGTCATGAGTCTATAGATTGTCGTCAACGCCTGGTCATCCCCGGCATGATCGACTGCCACACACACCTGTGTTTTGGCGGTTGGCGTGGTGATGAGTTTGAAATGCGTCTGCAGGGCCGGAGCTACCAGGAAATTGCCGCCGCCGGCGGGGGCATCAGAAGCACCGTGGCGGCCACCCGTGCAATCCCGGCCGAGCAGCTAATGGAAAAAGCCCTGTATTCACTTAGAGGGATGCTTGATCTGGGTGTCACGACCATCGAATGCAAATCGGGCTATGGTCTTGAACAGCAAACTGAATATAAGCAACTGGAGATCTACCATCAGTTGAATGGTCTGCAGCCGGTCGAACTGATACCGACTTTCCTGGGTGCGCACATGGTGCCGGACGAGTATCAACAAAACCGCGAAGCCTATGTCGAATTACTCTGCAAACAGTTGATTCCCGAGGTGGGTGATCGCGGGCTCGCCCGCTTTTGCGATGTGTTTGTCGAAAAGGGCGCTTTCACCCTGGCAGAGGCGGGGATCATTCTTGCTGCAGCCAAGTCGGCTGGGCTGGGCTTGAAAGTACATGCGGACCAACTGAGCAACGGTGGCGGCGCGACCCTGGCCGCCACCGTGGGTGCGGTATCGGCCGAGCACCTCGAATATGCCGACGCCGAGGGTATCCGGGCACTGGCCCAGGCCGGAACAATCGCGGTCAGCCTGCCGCTCGCTTCGCTCTATCTGCATGAACGCTATCTACCCGCGCGGGCAATGCTCGATGCCGGTGTCAAGGTTGCCGTAGCGACCGACTTCAATCCCGGATCCGCACCCAGCTATCATTTACCCTTGGCCATGACTCTTGCGTGTTTGAATCAGAGAATGACGCCGCAAGAGACCCTCAAGGGTGTCACAACCGTGGCAGCCCGGGCCATATTGGCCGAACACCGTATCGGTTCACTGCTGCCAGGATACGACGCTGATATCGCTATTATCGACGCACCTTCTGTGAACCACTGGCTTTACCACTTCCGGGCTAATGCGTGTTGCGGAGTGATCAAATCAGGAAATTGGGAAAAACCACTCACCTGAAGTCCATCAAGACCGGCGTTTCCCGGAAAAATGCATTTGGGGATGGCGCCCCGGTGTTTTTCACGCTACATGATCCACATTTAATTGATCTGGATTATGTATCTGGCGCATCAAGATGCTTTACAATACACCCGTTAATGCGAATCACTCTCATTTGCGCATCAAGGTAAAACATGACACTTGCAGACCTGGCCCGTGGCGATATGGCCAAACTTGACGAAATAGACACCACTGATCCCGGCGTAGTCCGTTTGATGGTACTGGGCATGGTTGAAGACATCATCGTACGCATGGAAAATATCGCCATCGGCGGAGACCCACTCGAGGTGGGCTTTTTCGGCAGTTCCATCTCCCTGCGTAAAGAGCAGGCCCGTCATTTCAAAGTTACGCGGATAACGGCAGGTGATTGAAAGCACCGAGGTTAAAATACCTGTCAGTGGTATTGGAATCCGGCACAAGGCAAGGGCTTCAATAGCACTCATCGGTAACCCGAATGCCGGTAAAAGCACCCTGTTTAACCGCTTGACCGGTCTGCGCCAGACAACCGGCAATTTTCCAGGTGTCACCGTTGAGAAACACCTTGGAACAGTGCAGCTCAAACATAGCGCCTTTAACCTCATTGACTTACCCGGAATCTACAGCCTCGATGGCGCGTCTGTAGATGAACGAATCGCCGTCGACGTAGCCCTCGGACGGGTGACGGGCACGGACCGTCCATCCGGTCTTCTCGTCGTCATCGATGCCACGCATATCTACCAGGGTCTCTACCTGCTGGAACAATTGCTGGAACTGCAACTGCCAACCATGGTCGCCTTGACAATGATCGATTCTGCCACGGCAAATGGGATCAGCGTTTATATCGATGCTTTGCAGAAAGCGCTCGGCGGTGTTCCTGTCTATCCCGTGAGCAGCATCAGTGGTCATGGTCTGGATGCATTGAAAGAAGGCCTGGAAAACATTACGTCCATTGCCTGTCCTTCAATCCCTGCTTCCTGGCCGGAATTGAGCGAAACGGCCGAAACGCTCTCACGGGAACTGGGGCCGGACTGGCAAAGGATTGATGTTATCCAGGCCCTGTTACAAACCCACCCCGGTTTTGCAGGCAGACTCGGACAAAGACTTGGCCAGGACACGGTAAGACTACTTCGAGCCAGGTTGTTTGGTGATGCACCACCTGCTGCAGCGGAGGCGCGACAACGTTACAAATGGGTTCGAAAAGTCATGGCAGAAGTCCAGGAGCAAGCGCCTTTATACAGCAAGATTGGCGCCAGGCTGGTACGCTGGACGAACCGGCCGTGGCCGGCAACGCTATTATTCTTTGCCGTTTTGTTACTCGTTTTCCAGGCAGTGTTCACCTGGGCCACACCGATGATGGATGCCATTGACAAGCTGAGCTCAGAACTGGGCCGTGCGATCGTTGCGCAGATGGGTAGATCCGCGCTCAGCAGTTTCCTCGCCGACGGCGTTGTCGCCGGGGTGGGAAGTGTCATCATATTCCTGCCCCAGATACTTATCCTGTTCCTGTTTATTATTATTCTCGAAGACACCGGCTACCTTGCTCGAACCTCATTTTTAATGGATCGGGTGATGCGTACCGTCGGCCTGTCAGGTCAGTCCGTGATCCCGATGTTGTCCAGTTTCGCCTGTGCCGTGCCCTCGATCATGGCAACACGTGTCATTCCGGACCGTCGGGATCGCATTGCCACCATACTGGCAGCACCATTCCTGACCTGTTCCGCCCGGCTTCCGATTTATGCGTTGCTGATCGCCGCATTTGTTCCGAACACATCCATTGGGTGGATGAACCTCCAGGGCCTGGTTTTATTCGGACTTTATATACTGGGTATCATGGGTGGCCTGGCTACGGCGTTATTGCTGAAGTCCTCGGCACTAAAGGGACCTAAACCACATTTCATGCTGGCGCTTCCGGAATTCCGGGCACCCAACCTGCAGACAGTAGCAATCAAACTGTTCGACCGCGGCCGGATTTTTCTGAAGAGAGCCGGTACAGTTATTTTTGTCGTAGCCATCCTGGTCTGGACCTTGGCTTATTTCCCACGCATGGATGCTGCTGACTTCACACCGAAAATTACCGCAAGCGGTGAAGCCTGGAACCAGGCTGAGCTGGACCACGCAAGGGCCGCCGCACAGATGGAGCAAAGCTGGTTGGGGCGTGTCGGTCGAACTATCGAGCCAGTATTCAGACCGCTTGGTTGGGATTGGCGTGTTTCTTCTGCCGTTCTTGCTGGGTTTCCTGCTCGGGAAGTCGTCGTTGCAGTGATGGGAACCATCTACGCGGTTGGTTCAGATGCTGACGATCAGAGCCTGTCGGAAAAACTCCGTGCGGCCAGGTGGCCGGACGGTAGCCTCATTTTCACTTTACCAATGGTTCTTGGACTGCTTGTATTCTATGCATGGTGCTTGCAGTGCGCGGCCACGCTTGCGACCATTCACAGGGAAACCAACAGCTGGCGATGGCCGATATTCGCCTGGGTTTACATGACAAGTATTGGGTATACCGGTGCAATGATTATTTACCAGGCAGGCAGTTTCTTTTAGGGAAGTTCTGATTAATGCCGTCCTGGCATTATCAGAACGCGGCAGCCGAAAAGTGTCATTTTCGACTGCTCTACAAATCAATGGCTTAACGCCGCTGATTCGGCGACACATCCCTTTGTCGCGGGACCCTCAAAATTAATCAGAGGTTGCTTAGCTGGATTTGTTCACGGCGTAATAAAAAAGGCCCGGCATTGCCGGGCCTTTTGTATTGACTTCACCAATCGGCTTACTCGGTTTCAGCCTGTTCGTCTGCGCGCGGACGGCCGACCAGTTCAACATATGCCATCGGGGCCTTGTCGCCAGTTCTGAATCCGCATTTCATAATGCGTAAATACCCGCCGGGCCTTTCTACAAACCGGGGTCCAATTTCATCAAATAATTTACCGACGGCCCCCTTGTCGCGCAGGCGGTCAAAAGCAAGACGGCGGTGTGCAACGCTATCGCTCTTGGCCAGCGTTATAAGAGGTTCCGCCACGCGACGTAATTCTTTTGCCTTGGGCACCGTCGTCTTAATAATCTCATGCTCGAACAGTGAATTGGCCATGTTACGAAACATGGCCTTTCTGTGACTGCTGTTGCGGTTCAGTTGACGACCTGATTTTAAATGACGCATTTCTAGTTCCTGTTTCTGTTTACCGAATCAGAGTCTGACCAATATCTTAATCAAACGTCTGCCAGCGCGGCCGGTGGCCAGTTTTCAAGTTTCGTACCCAGTGACAACTCGTGCTGAGCCAGCACGTCTTTGATTTCAGTCAATGACTTTTTACCAAGATTTGGTGTTTTCAATAATTCAACTTCGGTTCTCTGCACAAGATCACCAATATATAGAATGCTCTCGGCTTTCAGGCAGTTGGCTGAGCGTACCGTCAATTCAAGGTCATCAATGGGGCGCAGAAGCACGGGGTCGATTTCCTGATATTTTTCCTCTTGAATGATTTCCGTACGGGCCTTGAAATCAACAAACACAGCCAATTGGTCGGCGAGGATATTTGCCGCCATCTTCACTGCAGCCTCACAGTCCATGGTGCCGTTGGTTTCAATATCAAGAATCAGTTTGTCCAAATCGGTGCGCTGTTCGACACGTGCGGTTTCTACGCTGTAGGAAACACGACGCACGGGACAGAAAGAAGCGTCCAGCAGCAAACGACCGATTGGACGGCTTTCTTCTTCGCTGATCATGTACTGGTTTGCTGCCTGATAGCCAACTCCACGCCGAACTTTCAGTTGCATGTTAATACTGCCGTTTTTCGATAGCGTGCAGATCAAATGCTCGGGATTGATTATCTCCACATCATGGTCGACCTGGATGTCACCGGCGGTTACGGGACCCTGCCCTTTTTTGCTCAAGGTAAATACGGCTTCTTCACGTTCGTGCATTTGCAGGGCAACACCCTTGAGGTTCAACAGTACTTCAATGATATCTTCCTGCAGACCCTCCACGGCTGTGTATTCATGCAGGACGCCGTCGATCTCGACTTCGACTATTGCATAGCCGGGAATTGAAGACAGCAATACACGACGCAATGCGTTACCCAGGGTATGTCCAAAACCACGTTCCAGAGGTTCAAGTGCAATACGTGCACGGTTAGGGTTGATCGATTCGACACCAACCGCTCTGGGTCTCAACATTCTTTCAATCACATCCATCAAGGGATGTACCTAACTCAAAAATCAATCTGTTAAATTTTTTTGCCACCTGCGGGCAAAATAACAAGGGTATAACTTGTAATAGAGTTCAACA
>JBFZEL010000231.1:0-4104 GCA_041306925.1 Lysobacterales bacterium | reverse complement strand
AGTCGTCATCGACCGCATGAAAGAGCGCGGCGTCAGGGACAACTACATCGTGCTGGTGGGCGGCGCGCCGTTGAACGAGGAATTCAGCCGCTCCATCGGTGCGGACGCCTATTGCCGGGATGCGGCCATCGCGGCGGAAGTCGCCAAGAAACTGGTGGCGGCCTGAACGCGGGCTGCGAGGGCGCAGGCTCGACATGCAGGACAAAATTCTCGTCATTGCCTGCGGTGCAATCGCCAGGGAACTGGTGCGTATCAGGGAACTGAACCAATGGGACCACATCGAATTTCAGTGCCTGCCGCCGGAACTGCACAATCAACCGTCGCGGATACCACTCGCCGTGAAAGCCAAAATCGAATCGCAGGCGGGCCTGTATAAAAAGATCTTTGTCGCGTATGCCGATTGTGGCACCGGCGGCGCGCTCGACAAGGTGCTGCAGGATTATGCAATCGAACGCATTCCCGGCGCGCATTGTTATGAATTTTTCACCGGCAGCGAGCAATTCCGAAGCCTTGCTGCGGCAGAACCGGGCAGCTTTTACCTGACCGATTTTTTGACACGGCATTTTACCAGGCTGGTCATCAAGGGTCTTGGAATAGACCGCCTGCCGCAGTTGAAGGCGGTGTATTTCAACAACTACAAGCGCCTGGTATACCTCGCGCAAAGTGATTCGGAAGAATTACGCAGCATGGCGCGGCAGCACGCCGACACCCTCGGCCTGGACTATGCCTACCAGCATTGCGGCATTGCACCGTTAAGCCGTGTGCTGACACCCGCTTTGCAACATTGCAACAACCCGGACAAGACAACCACACGCATACGTATCAACAAGGTGAATACACAATGACCGACACCATCATCAGTTCCGCCAGCAAAGAAGTCGTGATTGGCTTTGACAGGCCCTTCACCATCATTGGCGAACGCATCAACCCGACCGGGCGACGCCTGCTGGCCGAGGAGATGAAAGCCGGCGATTTCAGCCGGGTCGAGGCGGATGCCCTCGCCCAGGTCGCCGCCGGCGCCACAATCCTGGATATCAACGCCGGCGTGCCGATGGCGGACGAACCGGCGCTGATGGCCCGGGCCGTGCGCCTGGTGCAGTCACTGACCAATCTGCCGCTGTCGATCGACTCATCCATGGTCGCGGCGTTGGAGGCGGGTCTCGAAGCTTACCAGGGCAAGGCGCTGCTCAATTCCGTCACCGGTGAAGAGGAGCGCCTGGAGAGGGTCCTGCCACTGGTCAAAAAATACGGGGCTGCGGTGGTCGCAATCTGTAACGATGACACGGGTATATCGATGGATATCAACGTGCGCTTCGAGGTGGCCAAGAAAATTATCAGGCGGGCTTCGGACTACGGTATTCCGGCCTGCGACGTGGTGGTCGACCCGCTGGTGATGCCGATCGGCGCGGTGGCGGAATCCGGCGTCCAGGTCTTGCAACTGATCCACCGTTTGCGCACCGAACTCAAGGTTAACACGACCTGTGGCGCATCCAACGTCAGTTTCGGGCTACCCAACCGGGTCGGTCTGAACTCCGCTTTCATCTGCATGGCCATGGGCGCCGGCCTGACCTCGGCGATCACCAACCCGATGGTGGAAGGCCTGCTGCAGGCCATACGCGGTGCCGATGTCATGCTGAACCACGACCCGCAGTGCACGCGCTGGATCAGCGCTTACCGTGAACCGCCGCAAGCGGGTGAGACGGGTGGCCGCAGACGCCGCCGGTCCGCGCAAAGCTGACACCATGCCCGATGCAAAGAAAGCCCTGATCCTGTTCAGCCCATCCGGCAAACGCGGGCGGTTTCCGGTGGGCACGCCGGTGCTTGCGGCTGCGCGGGAACTGGGGGTTGATATCGACTCCATTTGCGGTGGCCGGGCGCGCTGCGGACGCTGCCAGGTGGAACCGCTGGAGGGTACATTCGCCAGGGAGGGCATGGTGTCCAGTCCGGCCCATCTCGGTGAGCTGACAGAAGTGGAACAACAGTGTGTGCGCAGCGGCCAACTGATGGCCGGCAACCGCCTCAGCTGCCAGGCACGTCTGCTCGGCGACGTGCGCATCGACGTGCCACCCGGCAGCCAGTTGCACCGGCAGGTCGTGCGCAAGGAATACGAGGTCCACCCGGTCGAACTGGACCCCGTGATCCGCCTGTATTTCACCCAGGTGGCCGAGCCCGACCTGCAATTCCCGGACGGTGATTTGCAGCGCTTGCTGCAGGCGCTGGAACGGGACTGGGGCTTAACCGGGCTGGAACTGGGCCTGGGAGTCCTCAAATCCCTGCAAGCCGCCTTGCGGCAAGGCAACTGGCAGGTCACGGTGGCGGTCCGGGATGAACGGCGTATCGTGGCGATCTGGCCCGGCTTCGAGGATCACGTCTATGGCGCGGCCGTGGATGTCGGCTCCACCACCATCGCCGTGCACCTGTGTGATCTTTCGAGCGGCGAAGTGCTGGCCAGCGCCGGCGCCATGAACCCGCAGATACGCTACGGCGAGGACCTGATGAGCCGGGTCTCCTACGCGATGCTCAATCGCGAAGGCGCCGGCCAGATGACTTCGGCAGTCAGGTCCGCCATCAACGATTTGCTCGTGTCGGTCATTGCACAGGCCGGCATCGACAGCGGTCATGTCCTCGAGCTGACACTGGTCGGCAACCCGGTCATGCACCACCTGCTGCTCGGGCTCGATCCGGCGCCGCTGGGTTCAGCACCCTTTGCACTGGCCACCGACCAGGCGCTCGAGATCGGCGCGGTTGAACTGGGTATGCAGCTTGCCGCGGGCGCGCGCGCCTATATCCTGCCGTGCATCGCCGGCCACGTCGGGGCCGATACGGCAGCGGTCATGCTGGCCGAGAAACCGTGGGAGCTGGACGAAATCAGCCTGATCATCGATGTCGGCACCAACGCTGAAATCGTCCTGGGTAACCGGCAACGGCTGCTGGCCGCCTCCAGCCCGACGGGTCCTGCTTTCGAGGGTGCGCAGATCAGTGCCGGTCAGCGCGCCGCGCCCGGCGCCATCGAACGGGTCAGGATCGACCCGCAAACCCTCGAACCGCGCTTCAGGCTGGTCGGCGGCAGTTGCTGGTCCGATGAACCCGGCTTTGCGGAAGAGATGCAAGGACAGACCGTCACCGGCATCTGCGGCTCGGGGATTATCGAAGCCATCGCCTCGATGTACCTGGCCGGCATCGTCCGTGCCGATGGCGTGATCGACGGCGCGCTGGCGCAGCGCAACCCCCGCATCACGGCCACTGGCCGGACATTTTCCTACCTGTTGCACGACGGCGAACCTGCCGTGCGCATCACGCAGACCGACATACGGGCCATCCAGCTGGCCAAGGCCGCCCTGTATGCCGGCGCGCAATTACTGATGGAGCGCCTGGGAGTTGACAAGGTCGACAGGATCCGGCTGGCCGGCGCATTTGGCAGCCGCATCGACGTCCGCTATGCAATGGTGCTGGGCCTGATTCCGGACTGTGACCTCGCCAGGGTCTCCTCTGCCAATAACGCCGCGGGTACCGGCGCCCGCATCGCCCTGCTCAACCGCGCCTCGCGCAAGGAGATCGAACAGCGCGTGCTGGAAGTCGAAAAAGTGGAAACCGCCGCCGAAAAGAAATTCCAGGACTACTTCGTCGCAGCGATGGGGATTCCCCACGCCAGCCACGCATTTCCGCGCCTGTCGGAAATCATGCCGCTGCCCGATTCGCCTGCCGACGGCAGTAGCAAGGGCCACAAGCGCCGCTGAGTGATAGAACCGGGTCGCGATTATTTAAAAGGGCGCTTCGGGGCTTTGCTCGCTTGGCCACTGCTGTTCTATTTAATCTGAATTTCCCACGCTCAAGTTTAGAGCCCTTACCGGATTGCGCGGTGCTGACCACGATTGGTCTATTGTTTCGATTTCTGTGTGGGCGCCGAGGGTGTGCAGTACCTTACTTCAGGACACGCCACAAGCACGTCCGTGTGGGCGGTCGCGACATCCACAAACGCCATGCTAACCTGAGAGGAACCGCTCCTGCGCTTCCTCGACAACTGCTCCTGCGTTGCTCTACCTCCTGCATCCCTGCAGTCGTGCGCCCGCGGTTTACCGTTCATCCTGAACATAACGGTCCTGA
>JBFZEL010000230.1:0-6961 GCA_041306925.1 Lysobacterales bacterium | reverse complement strand
GCAGGCAGACAATTTCAAACCAACCCGAATGCCCCGATGGATCAGGGCGGAGATAGATAATGCAAACTGATTTAGAAATCTGGCAACTGATACTCCAGGCCAGTTGGATGGTTAAGGGAGTTATGTTGATTCTACTCATGGCATCACTGACTTCGTGGATGATCATATTCCGCAAACGCATGGCCCTGGCCGCGGCGGAAAAGTGCGCGGAGGCCTTTGAAGAGCGGTTCTGGTCGGGGATCGACCTGACGGCGCTGTATGAAAAGGTCAGCCGCAGTACCAGCGGTGACGGCCTGGAACAGATATTCGAGTCCGGTTTCAAGGAGTTCACACGCATGCGCGAACAGGGTCGCATGACACCCGCGGTGCTGGTCGAGGCCGCCCAGCGTGGCATGCGTATCGCTCTCGTCAGGGAAACCGACCGTCTTGAGAATCACCTCAGCTACCTCGCAACCGTGGGTTCGACCAGCCCGTATATCGGTTTGTTTGGGACCGTTTGGGGCATCATGACCTCGTTCCATCAACTGGCCAACGTCAACCAGGCGACCATCGCGATGGTCGCGCCGGGCATTTCGGAAGCACTGATCGCCACCGCCATGGGCCTGTTCGCGGCGATCCCGGCCGTGATTGCCTACAACCGTTACTCCAACCAGGTGGAACGTCTCGAGACGCGTTATGAAAGTTTCACTGAGGAATTTTCCAGTATTTTGCAGCGCCAGGCCCACGCGCTGATGAACACCTAAAGGATTGACAGGATATGCAATCGAAGCGAGTTAGACGCCGGCCCATGGCCGAAATCAACGTGGTTCCGTATATCGACGTCATGCTGGTATTGCTCGTCATCTTCATGATTACGGCGCCGTTGCTGAACCTCGGTGTCGAGGTCGACCTGCCCAAGGCCGACGCCGAACCGCTGGATAGCCAGCAGAACGAAGAACCGATGGTGGTCACCGTGCTGACCAACGGCGACCTGTATCTGAATGCGGGGGGTGAGGCCAGCGGCGTTTCCAGCGGTCTGATCGATCCCGAGACACTGGTGACGACGGTCACGGCCATCGTCCGCCGTAACCCGGAAATCCAGGTGCTGGTGGCGGGTGACAAGGCGGTCGGCTACGGACACATCTACGCCGCAATGGTGCAGTTACAGAAGGCCGGGGTGACAAAAGTCGGGCTGATGAGTGACCCGCTTGAATCCCTCGAGGGTCAGGACGGAGGCTGACCGTTGCATGCGTGAATTCTGGGCACAAACCAAAGCCTTTACCCTGGCCGTTGCGGTCCATCTTCTGATGGCCGCGCTGGTGGTGGTCGGCACGATGACGTGGAAGCCTTTCAAGCCGCCCGCGTTGACCGGCATGACCATCGAGGCGGTGATGGTGGATACCGGCGCGATCAAGCAGCGCCGCGAGCAGGCCGAACGGGAGGCGCAGAAGGCGGCCGAGCAGAAGACAGCCAAGGAACGCCGGGACAAGGAACTCAAGGCCCGCAAGGAACGCGAGGAGCGCGAGGAACGCGAACAACTCGAACAGGAAGAGGTCGAGAAACAACGCCAGCAGGTGCAGGCAGAGAAAAAACGCCAGGAGGATCTGCGTCTACAGGAATTGCGCAAGAAGCAGGAACAGGAACGCCTGGACAAGCTGAAAAAGCAACAGCAGGAAATGGAGCAGGTACGTAAAAAACGCGAAGAAGCCGAGCGGCAGCGTAAAATAGAGGAAGAACGGCTCAAGCAACTCGATGCGCGCAAGCAAGCTGAGGCTGACGCCCAGCGCCAGGCCAAGGACGAGGCCGACCTGAAAGAACAAATGGCCAATGAGCAGTCCCAATTCCGGGCTGGCGAGCTTGCCACCAAGGGTGATGAATACTATGCGGCGATCCAGTCACTGGTAACCAATAACTGGTACCGGCCACCGACCGCACGGCCGGGGCTGCGATGCCGCCTGAAGATCGTGCAAATACCGGGTGGCGAGGTCATTTCGGCCGCCATCTCCGGAAGCTGCAATGCCGATGAAGCCACCCGCCGCTCCCTGACCGCGGCGGTGGAACGCGCCGGCACTTTGCCATACCGTGGTTTCGAAGAAGTTTTTGAACGCGAGATTGATTTCATATTTAGCTATGATGAATAAACCCATGCAAATTCACCCATGATGATGACTAAAACCATGCAAAAAATTATGTATACCCTGTTATTCCTGTTGGTTTCGCAACTGGCCCAGGCCAAGCTCGAAATTGAAATCATCCAGGGCAACGCCAGCGCGCTGCCCATCGCGATCATCCCGATGCAATGGCGGGCTTCAGACCCTCCTCCGGAAGCAGGTGTGTCGGAAATCATATCTTCTGATCTGCACCGCTCCGGCCTGTTTGACCCGCTGGATGAACAGGACATGGTGGACCGGCCGGTCGATGCGGAATCCATTCGTTACGGCACCTGGCGGCTGTTGAAGGTGGATTACCTGGTCATCGGCCAGGTCAGGGATGCAGCCGGGGGCAAGGGCTACGATATCGTTTACCAGTTATTTGATGTGCATACGCAGGAAGCGCTGCTGTCGCAGATCACCACGGTCGGTTTCGGCGACCTGCGTTTTGGTGCGCACCGGGTCGCGGACGCCATCTATGAAAAGCTGACCGGTGTGCCGGGCGCCTTTTCCACGCGTATTGCTTACATATCCTCCACCGGTACCGGTAAAGTCCAGAATTACCAGTTGTTCGTGGCGGATGCGGATGGTTTCAATCCGCAGGCGGTCGTCGGCTCACCGGAGCCGCTGATGTCACCGAGCTGGACGCCGGATGGCCAAAAGCTTGCGTACGTGTCCTTTGAGAAGGGCAATTCGTCCATTTACGTCCAGAATGTGGCCACCGGTCAACGCGAACTGGTGTCGTCCGGCAGGGGTATCAACGGCGCGCCGGCATTTTCGCCGGACGGCCGTTACCTGGCCATGACCCTGTCCGTTTCGGGGAACCCGGAAATCTATATCCGGGATCTGGCCAGTGGTCAGAAAACCCAGTTGACCCAGCACTGGGCCATCGATACCGAACCGGCCTGGGCGCCCGATAGCCGTTCGCTGTATTTCACCTCCGATCGTGGTGGAAAACCCCAGATTTACAAGATCCCTGTCACGGGTGGAAACCCAAGCCGCGTAACGATGGAAGGCGAATATAATGCACGCGCAAGTATTTCTCCTGATGGAACCCGAATAGCTATGGCATACGGACGTGGAAACGAGTATCGTATAGCTGTTCTGGATACAGGAACCGGACGTATGCGTATTTTGACGCCGGGCGTGCTGGATGAATCACCCAGTTTCGCGCCGAATGGCGGCATGATACTATACGCCACCCGCGAGGGCACAAGGGGTGTGCTTTCTGCGGTTTCTGTTGATGGAAATGTCCGGCAACGGTTGATATTGACCGAAGGTGATGTCAGAGAACCGGCATGGTCGCCCGTTATAAGGTAAATTTGGCACAGAATTTGTAACATAAAGTTTTTTAATAATTTCCTGGAGGAAAAGATGAATACCACTTGGCGTTTTTTGCTTGCCCTAGCTATAGCTGTTTCGATCTCTGCCTGTAAAACGACAGAGCCAACTGATACCACCGATTCATCGGCTACCAAGCCATCAGATGTCACCACTTCGGCTGCCCCGGATCCGAACGATCACACGGATGCACGGAATTTTGATAACGCCGACAGTCTTCTGTCCAAACGGGTCGTCTACTTTGACTTTGACAAGTCTGATGTCAAATCAGAATACCGTGCAATTGTTGCCGCGCACGCGACCTATGTTTCCGCACACAACACCGCACGCGTAACGCTTGAAGGCCACGCGGATGAGCGCGGAACACGTGAATACAACCTCGGTCTCGGCGAACGTCGTGGCAACGCGGTTTCCGGTCTGCTTTCCGCCGGTGGCGCGATGGGCGGCCAACTGGACGTCGTCAGCTACGGTGAAGAACGCCCGGTTTGCCGGGTCAGCGATGAAAACTGCTGGTGGCAGAATCGTCGCGTGGAGATCGTTTACACGGCCAGATAATGATGCCGGTTAAGCGTGTTACAAGTCGTCTGGTGGCCAGCCTCGTGCTGGCCATCAGCGTTTCAGGATCTGCCGTTGCGCAGATGGACGACAAACAGGCCATGATGGACCTGGTGATACAAATCCAGCAATTGCAGGATGAAGTGCGCACGCTCAGGGGTATGGTGGAAGAACAGAGCGTCCAACTGGAAGGTCTCAGCAACCGGCAGAGGGATCAGTACCTCGACCTGGACCAGCGTATTACCGGCTTGCGCGGTTCTGCGCCGACGCCGATCGCGTCAACCGATGTGCCTGCAACCTCCGCCGATTTGCCTGCAACCTCCGCGACCTCGACAGCTGCCGCCCAGACACAACCGGCGATTCGCGAAGATGTGCCCGAAGTACGCCCGCCCCTGGACCAGCCATCCTCGGTGAGCACCATTGCCACACCCGACACCCAGGCGCGTGAATTCGACGCCTCTCCGGAAGCGGAAAAGGCAGCCTACGACCAGGGTTTCCAGTCACTCAAAGATCTCAAGTACGCAGATGCCGCTGAACAATTTACGGTATTTGTCAAACAATTTCCCAACAGCGAATATGCGGACAACGCCCAGTACTGGCTGGGTGAATCCTATTACGTGACCCGTAATTACGATATCGCGCTGGAGGCATTCCAGAAATTGCTCAACGACTACCCGGACAGTCCCAAAATACCCGATGCCCTGTTGAAGATCGGTTATACCCACTACGAGTTGAAGCAATGGGATCAGGCGCGCGCTGCCCTGGTCCAGGTTGAGAAGCAATTCCCCGATACCACGCTGGCGAGACTTGCAAGCAGCCGTCTCAGAAGCATGAAGATGGAAGGGCATTACTAAAAACCCAACATACATGGCTAATGCGCAGGGTGCGTTACTTGTAACGCACCATTGGAACTGTGCAAATCTGAGAGACACCGCTCCTGCGCATCCATGCGCCCGCGATGTACCGTTCATCCTGAACATAACCGGCTGCAGAATAATTCCATGTCAAAAAACCGTTCACCAGGCAAGGCCCGTGTCCCGGAATCCCGCGAAGGCCTGCTCAAGGTTACGGAAATCTTCTACTCGCTGCAGGGCGAGGCCCGTGACGCCGGACGGCCGACCGTATTCATCCGCCTGACCGGCTGTCCGCTGCGTTGTGTCTATTGCGACAGCGAGTACGCCTTTTACGGTGGCGAATGGAAAAACTTCGATCAGATCATGGAGCAGGTCGCGTCCTACCGGACCCCGTATGTATGCGTGACCGGCGGCGAACCCCTGGCGCAGAAACGCTGCCATGAATTGCTGCACGGCTTGTGCGAAGCCGGTTACCGGGTTTCGCTGGAAACCAGCGGTGCGATCGACGTCAGCCGGGTCGATGAACGTGTCAGCCGTGTGCTCGATATCAAGACGCCCGGTTCCGGCGAGGCCGGGCGCAACCTGTGGGAAAACCTGGAACTGCTGACGGCGCACGACCAAGTCAAATTCGTCATCTGTTCGCGCGAGGATTATGAATGGGCGCTTGCGCAAGTGCGTGCGCGCGGTCTGGATGAAAAGCTGGACATCCTGTTTTCGCCCGCCTGGGGACAGGTCGACCCCACGCAACTTGCCGAATGGGTCCTCGAGGACCGCTTGAATGTCAGGGTGCAGTTACAGTTGCACAAACTGTTGTGGGGCGATGTGCCGGGTAAATAGGGTTAAGGGAATATGCACCAGCCAAACGAAAAAAAAGCGGTAGTGTTGCTGTCCGGCGGTCTCGATTCAGCCACGGTGCTGGCGATCGCCACGGACCTCGGTTACCGCTGCTTTGCCCTGTCCGTTGACTACGGCCAGCGGCACCGCTCCGAACTGCGTGCGGCTGAAAACATCGCAGCTTCCATGTCTGCCACCTTGAAAACCGTCAGGCTGGACCTGCGTACCTTCGGTGGCTCGGCCCTCACCGATGACATCGACGTACCGGTGGAGGAAAGCGATGGTATACCGGTCACCTACGTGCCGGCGCGCAATACCATCATGTTGTCGCTGGCATTGGCCTGGGCCGAAGTGCTGGGTTCTGGCAACATATTCATAGGCGTCAACGCGGTGGACTATTCCGGTTACCCGGACTGCCGTCCGGAGTTCATCAACGCCTTTGAGAAGATGGCCAACCTCGCCACCAAAGCGGGCGTCATCGGTAACCGTCTGGTGGTTCACACACCGCTGATCGAGCTCAGCAAGGCGGACATCATCCGCCAGGGCGCGGCACTTGGCGTGGACTACGCGATGACGGTATCCTGCTACCAGGCCGATGACGCGGGCAGGGCATGTGGCGTATGCGATTCCTGCCGGATCCGCGCCGCCGGCTTCAGGGCGGCGGATATAGCTGACCCAACCCGTTATCAATCCGCCTGATTGCCGCTTTTACCTTGAGTCAGGCGGCGTTTTCAAATAAAATGCCGCCCCTCGCGTTAGATATAGCGGGCCGTTAGCTCAGTTGGTAGAGCACTGGACTTTTAATCCATTGGTCGAAGGTTCGAATCCTTCACGGCCCACCATTTAAATCAAAAACTTACGTATAACTTGTAGCTTTCACCAATTGGCCTTGCGTGAATTTTGCGTGTTCATTGTTTCATGTAGCCAGGCATCCAACCGTTCAAGCCAGCGCCTTCCAAACTTCCCACGCCACCCAGCCGAAGAACCCCAACGGGAAGATCACCAGGCAGTAGCGGTCGATGCGATAGGCCAGTTCCTCGTGCCCGTTGACTTCCAATTTCAGTCCTACAGTCGACACCAACAGGCTCGTGAAGATGAAAGCGAAGGCAACCATGTGCACGTTATCGGCTATCGTCATCACGCCGGAATCGGGTACTGAGGCAGCCGCGATAAAGGCGCTGGCCGCAACCGCGAACAAGGAGCCCACGCCCATTCCGAAGCGAGCATCCAGGTCCGAGGGCTTGACCA
>JBFZEL010000229.1:0-3744 GCA_041306925.1 Lysobacterales bacterium | reverse complement strand
CTACGACAAGCGTTTGTACGACCGCCTGGTCAAAGGCGAAGCCCGCCCGGCGCGCGATCATCTGCTGGCAGGATTGGATTTCCAGGATCGCCTGGCGCGCTTCCTGGAAAACCACGACGAGCCGCGGGCGGCAGCAGCCTTTCCTGCGGATGTGCAACAGGCGGCCGCTGTGGTTACCTTCCTGGCGCCAGGACTGCGCTTCTTCCACCAGGGGCAGCGGGAGGGCAAGCGCGTGCGCATCCCGACGCATCTTGGGCGCGGGCCGCAAGAAGACAAAGACGAGGCGCTCTCAGAGTTCTACGAGCGCCTGCTCGCCTGCCTACAAGACCCGGCATTCCGTGACGGTCAGTGGCAGCTATTGAGTACTCGCCAGGCCTGGGGGGACAACCGCAGCAACGAGGCCTTTATTGCTTTTGCATGGAGCGGGCTGAGTGACTTGCGGCGCCTGGTGATAGTAAACTACGCTCTTCACTCGAGTCAATGTTACCTCAGCCTGCCGTGGGACGACCTCGCCGGGAAGACCTGGCGTTTTAGTGACAAGCTTGGCCCAGCAATCTATGACCGGTATGGCGATGACCTCTCCGGCCAGGGGCTGTACCTGGACATGCCGGCCTGGGGGTACCATGTGTTTGAGGTAGATGAGGCTGCCGTCCACGAATGAGCGTGCAAAGAGCGCACGGGCACGAATACAACGAATGAAAAACAGATGGACGGTGGTTATAACCGTCCATCTGTTTTTAAAATTTGTGAAGACAGCTACTTGTAAATGGTGATGGTCGTGTCGACGTTCCTGGCTGCATCGTATACGTAGCCAGGCGCGGTCAGGTTGTTGACCGTGTAGGTGACGCTGAGTACTGTAAGCTTCAACGTGGTGGAAACGCTGCACTGCCCATTGGCGTCGGTGGTGCAGGAGACTGCTGTGGTGTTGAATTTGCCGTCCACTTTGGCGCCTGAGACTGCTTTTCCGGTGTCATCCTTGACCGTGATAGTCACAGTAGCGGTCCAGTTCTTCTTGGCAACAGTTCTCGAGCCTGCCAGGTTTGTCACAAACATGGCGACGTCACCGCCGCCACCGCCGCCCAGGGCGTCAATGGCATCTTTGGCCTGCACCAGGCCGTAGCCGAAGTAGACATCACGCCCGGCAGTGCCCAGGTCCTGGGCGGTCCCCTGCAGGACGGCGCGGATTTCGGCGTTGGTGGCTGTCGGATCGGAAGACCACACCAGGGCGGCTACGGCTGAGACGTGCGGGGTGGCCATGGAGGTGCCGTCATAATATTCGTAGCTGCTGGCGGGTGCGGTGTAGGTGCTCGAAACTGTAGCGGAACTCCCAAGCTTGTTGGCGACCAGGTACTGGCCGTCTTCCATGCTGAGGCTGATGGCGACGATCGACGAGGAGTTGCCCTCGCCCAGGGTGCCCAGGAAATTGCCGGAAACGTTGTTGTAGATCACCGCGGCAACGCCGCCGCCATTTTGCACGCTCATGACCTTGGTTACGAAATCGTAAGTGCCGCGCTGGCAGAGGACGACCTTGCCGGACCAGGCGCCAGCAGTACCGCACAGGCCGCCGTCGACCAGGTCGCCAGAGGCAGAGTCGCGCGCTGAGAATTCGATGTGGTTGGCAGCGTAGGTCACGCCGCTAACGGTAACCGAAGATGCATCGAGATATGGCACGGTGCTGAGTACGCCAACGCCGGGAGCGGCCAACTCGACCTGGCTGTTATAGTTTGAAAAATCAGCCCATTGCTTGTTGGCGTCGATGGCTGCGACCGAAACGACCGAATCGTAGGAGGCAGGATAAGAGTAAGCAGTGGTCCCCTCGTTGCTGGCGGCGGCGATGGAGAGGATGCCATTGGTGTTGTAAAGGGTGTTGAAGCCGGTCATTTCCGTCCGGTTGGAGCGGCTGCCGCCCAGGCTCATGCTGATGATGTTAGCACCAGCGTCGCGGCACTTGAAAGCCGCGTCAATCAGGGTGGATGAATAAGCCCAGGCGCCGTCATCGCCGAAGACGCGCACTTCGTAAATGCTTACCGTGCCGGGGGTGACGCCGACCACACCGAGAGTGTTGTTCATGGCAGCGATCGTCCCAGCGACGTGCGTGCCGTGCCCGCTGCCGTCAACGTCCCAGGGTAGATTGCCGTCATAGCCCGAGACATTTACGCCCTGCAAATCCTCGTGATCGGTGTAAAAACCGGAGTCGATGATACAGACCTTGCGGCCAGATCCGGTTGGAGCGCCGGTGTCGGCAGTGCCGTCGCGGTCCGCATCCCAGACATCACGGGCCTGCACCATGTCGATGCCGTAAGGCACAACCTGGGTGGGTAAGTCTACTTCCGCATTTGATTCCATGATCCCGATCGGGTAGCGCTCAACATCGTCTTCGATCAGGACGACGTTGGGGTTGCGGCTGAGACCTTGCAGCGCCTGGGCAGGGACGGTGACCGTGAAGGTGTTGAGCTCTTCAAAGTCGTAGTGGAAGACAGCGCCGTTGGCGTTGAGCTGCCGCTGGACGTTGCCGCGCGCCCCAGGGGCGTACTGCACAAACACGCGCACCTGGTCTGCGGGAGTCGCCGAGGCGTTAGAAGCGGCAAACAGGCCCAGCGTGATCGTAATCAGCAAGGCAATCGACAGGAAACCGACAATCTTTTTCATTTCTTTTCTCCTTATTTAAATAGTTTCAGGAGCGGAGCCTCTCAGCTTCGCCTGATTTGACAAGCGCGGTGGTGATTTGAAGGTGTTTGATGATCAGGGTTTCTACAGGATTCGGGCGAATCAGCCATAATTCGCCCAATTTTAGCATAATTTAAGGATTTGTTAATCCTAAATTACCGATTTGCAAGGTTATTTTTAATGGATTCGCCGGCGGAAATGGGCGTACAATAAATAAAAGGAGGCACTTTGGCGATGAAAACTCCTAAAGCACCCATCTTCTTATTCGCCTGCATCGTCCTGGCAGCCACGCTTGGCTGCGAGACGGTGACCAACCTGATCTCGCCGCCTGAACCAGCCACCCCCGAACCGGCGCTCGCAACTTCAACGGCTGAGCAAACTCCGGAGTCTTCTGCGACCTTCCCCCCCGAACCGATCCCAACTGAGCCGGAAATTGCGCCTTCTGCCATCCCCACCCAGGACCAGGCAGCGGTAATCGCGCCAGGAGCCTGCGAGGAGGAGGTCTGCATCCTGGAAGGTTCGTTCGTGCTCAAGCGCCCGATCGGCCCTGAATACCGCAATGCCATCGACACCACTTCCCGCTACGGCACGCTGCGCAGAGGCGTGCGCGATGCCTACCACGGGGTGCAGTTCTTGAATTCGACGGGCACGCCGGTAATCGCCGTGGCCGCGGCGGATGTGGATGCCGCCGGGGACGACAACCAGGTCGATTATGGACCTCGCCTGGGCATGTACGGCAACCTGGTCATATTGAAGCATGACATCCCCGGCATCGGCGAGCCTGTTTACACCCTCTATGCCCACCTTTCCGCAGTCTCGGTGAAGGCTGAAGGCGATGTGGAAACGGGGGAGGAGGTTGGCCTGGTGGGATTGAGCGGCTCGGTGCGCGGCAGCACCCTGTATTTCGAGGTGCGCTACGGGGAGAATGCTTACGAGGCGACCGTCAACCCGGAGCTCTGGCTGGAACCACTCCTGGACGGGGCAGGCAATCCCATGGGCGCACTGGCCGGCAGGATCGTTGACCCCGAGGGCAATTTCGTGACCGTGCGCAACATCCGGGTTGAGAATCTGCGAGCG
>JBFZEL010000228.1:0-4018 GCA_041306925.1 Lysobacterales bacterium | reverse complement strand
GTTCATGGTTTTGTGTTGACGTTCACCCGCTCTGAATGCCTTCAGTGCAATGACCAGGTAGTCCTTGTTTTGTCCGCCAATGCGGGGAACATGGTAAGTCGGGTAGGTGTTCTGATAGTTTACGATGCCATGGCAGCCGGTGCAGGTGTAAGCCTTGATCTTTCCGGCTGCATGGTCACCGTCAGCAAAGACGTGGACAGATGCCAGGCACAATGGTAAAGAAAGCAGGATTTTTTTTATAGGCATAGCATTGATCACATTGGGCGATTATTGGTAGCGGGCGATTATAACCGCAGATCCCACGCAAACCAATTAACTTGCAATCCCATCAACAAAAATCGCGCGCACGGGTATTCAAACCCTGCAACAATGCCCCAAAATCATGCACCCTCCGGGCGATCAGGTGGTAGACCTCGCCGTCACTTTCCATTACACCATCGACAGCAATCAGTGACGCATTCAGAATGGTGCTGCGCTGGGCTTTCCACAGCCGTTGCCAGACCACCACGTTGACGTGCCCGGTCTCGTCCTCGAGGGTCAGGAAGATGGTGCCATTGGCGGTCATGGGCCGTTGCCGCATCGTGACCAGGCCACAGGCCCGGGTGGCGGTACCGTGCTCCAGTTGCAGCAGTTGCTGCGCCGTCCTGACCCGCCGCCGGCGCAGGACATCGCGTATCAGTGCGACGGGGTGGCGCCCCAGTGTCAGACCCGTGGCAGCATAATCGGCCTTCAGGTCATCCATCTCTGCAGCCGGGCGGATGGCGGTGGCATCATCCGCCCGCGCGATACCCTGGAGCAGGTCGCAGGGTTGTTTTTCTGCCGCGGCCACTTCCCAGCGGGCGCGGTGACGGTGGCCTGCGATGCCCCTGAGTGCTGCGGCCTCCGCCAACGCGGCAAGCTCACGCCGGTCAAGTTGTGCGCGGCTGCAAAGATCCTGTACAGAGGTATACGCTCGCTCACCCCGGGCATTGCCGATGCGTGCGGCAGTCGCTTGCCCCAGGCCTTTGACAAGACGCAGACCCAGGCGTAGCTGCGGGGTATTTTCATCGCCGTTTGCCAGTGCGCAGTCCCAGTCGCTGTAACGGATGTCCACCGGCAACACCGTGACGCCGTGGCGGCGCGCGTCCTGCACCAGTTGGGATGGTTGATAAAAACCCATGGGTTGTGAATTGAGCAGGGCGCAGGTGAAGGCTGCAGGGTGGTGGCGTTTCAGCCATGCGGATACGTATACCAGCAAGGCAAAACTCGCGGCGTGTGATTCCGGGAACCCGTATTCCCCAAACCCCTTGATCTGTTCAAATATCTGTTCTGCAAAGCCGCGTTGATAACCGCGTTCGAGCATGCCGTTGATCAACCGCGTGCGCATGTGTTCCATGCCGCCGCGTCGTGCCCACGCAGCCATTGAGCGGCGCAGGACATCGGCTTCCGAACCGCTGAAGCCGGCCGCGACCATGGCGATCTGCATGACCTGTTCCTGGAAAATGGGTATGCCCAGTGTGCGCTGCAGCACCTTGCGCAGCGCATCTGATGGATATACCACCGGTTCGAGTCCGCGGCGTCGCCGCAGGTAGGGATGGACCATATTGCCCTGTATGGGGCCGGGTCTGACAATGGCCACTTCGATGACCAGGTCATAAAAACAGGCAGGCTTCAGACGCGGCAACATGGCCATCTGTGCCCGCGACTCGATCTGGAAGACACCGATGGTGTCGGCTTTCTGGATCATGCTGTAGGTTTCAGGGTCCTCGGCAGGGACATCTGCAAGACCCATGCCGGTGCTGTAAAAGTCATTCACCAGGTCCAGGCAGCGGTGGATGGCGCTCAGCATGCCCAGCGCCAGGCAATCGACCTTGAGCAAACCGAGGGTTTCCAGGTCATCCTTGTCCCACTGGATGACGGTGCGGTCCGCCATCGAGGCATTTTCCACGGGCACCAGCGTGGCCAGCGTGTTTTCGGAAATCACGAAACCACCCACGTGCTGGGACAGGTGACGGGGGAAGCCGATCAGGTTTTGCACCAGGTACAACAATTGCCGGACTTTCAGGTTGTCTGCGGCGTATCCCTGTTCGGCGAGCCGTTGGGCAAACTGCTCCGGTTCATCCCACCACGACATATTGCGGGCCAGCTGGTCGACCTGGCCGGGGCTGAAACCCAGCGCCTTGCCCACGTCCCGGATGGCGCTGCGTGGCCGGTAGCTGATCACGGTAGCCGCCAGCGCCGCCCGTTCCCGGCCGTACTTCCGGTAAATGTACTGGATCACCTCCTCGCGGCGTTCGTGTTCGAAATCGACATCGATATCCGGTGGCTCGTCACGTTCGCGGGAGATGAAGCGTTCGAACAGCATGTTCATCCGGGCCGGGTCGACCTCGGTGATGCCCAGGCAATAACAGACGGCAGAATTTGCCGCAGAGCCGCGACCCTGGCAAAGGATGCCCTGACTGCGGGCAAACTGGACGATGTCGTGCACCGTCAGGAAATAGGACTCGTAGCGCAGGTCGGAAATCAGGTGCAGTTCGTGTTCGATCTGTAGCCGCAGCGCAGCGTCAATCCCGGCTGGCCAGCGCTGCCTGATGCCGGCCTCGGTCAGGTCGCGCAAGTGCGCGGCGCTGCTCATGCCCTGCGGCACCACCTCACGCGGGTAGCGGTAGTGCAACTGGTCCAGGCGGAAATGACAGCGCCGGGCGATGCGCACCGATTCATCCAGCAATTCCTGCCGGTACAGTGCAGCCAGGCGCTGCCTGCTGCGCAGATGACGTTCGCCGCAGGGCAGGGCGCGGTAACCCAGTTCCGGCAATGTACAGCCCGAGCGGATAGCCGCCAGCACATCGTGCAATATGCGCCGGGAGCGGGTATGCATTTGCACATCTCCACAGGCTGTCACCGGCAGGCCGGCGGCATTTGCGGTATCAACCAGGCAGGCCAGTCTTGCCCTGTCATCAAAACCCAGGCAGAGACTGGCCGCCAGCCAGCTTCGGCCGGGAAAATGAGCGGCCACCCAGTGCGCGGTCAGTACATCGAGTTCCGAGCCACCGCTCCCGGCCTGGTTGGCCCGGGCTTCCGGCAGCCACAACGCCAGGCAGTGGTCGAGATGGTTCTCAAAGGCCCTGTCCGGCAATGCGTAACTGCCCTTGGGCGCATTGCGCCGTCCGCGTGTGATCAGCGTACACAATTGTGCATAGCCGGTACTGTCCTCGGCCAGCAATACCAGCCTTGAACCATTTTCCAGCCTGAACAGGCTGCCGCATATGAGTTGGATGTCGCGTCCCTGCTGTTGACAGCGCCGGCTCTCTTCGAAGGCGCGCACGCTGCCGGCGAGCGAGCATTCATCGGTCAATGCGATGGCGTCATAACCCAGCTCAGCGGCACGCGCGACCAGTTCCTGCGGATGCGAGGCGCCGTGCAGGAAAGTGAAGTTGCTGGTACAGACCAGTTCTGCGTAGCGGCCGGGTTCGCGGTCTGATTGCATGCTGTATTTATATACAGTATTAAAATTAAAAACAAGCCCTGCCCGGAATTGAGGGGGAGTGAACCCAATGTACCCGGCCGTGTCGGAAACCCAGGTCTTGGGGGTATAATGACCCGACGTTTCGATCTTTCCGGGATTATTGAACCGACCTCAGATGGCGGTTACGCGTCCGGATGCACGCAACGCTGAATTGGCTCTGCATTGCAGGTTTGCAACAATCAGGACTTGATCCGGGAGGACAGGTACCACCATGACCAACTACGCTATCGTTGGTGGCGGCAGGCTCGCACGCCATTTTTCCGAATATTTCCGACTGCTGGAAATTCCCCACAGCCGTTGGACCCGTGACCACCGGTCGGCATTCAACAGCTTTGCTTCACCCGACGCGGAATGGCGTCTGCAGGCTACTGTCCGCGAGGCGGACCGTGTGCTGTTGCTGGTTGCGGACAACAGCATCGTTGCCGTGCTGAGACAATATCCGTTCCTGCATGAAAAGTGTGTGATCCACTGCAGCGGATGCCTGGGCATCCCCGGTGTTGCCGGTGTCCACCC
>JBFZEL010000227.1:0-11911 GCA_041306925.1 Lysobacterales bacterium | reverse complement strand
GCTCAAAGCGGAAAGCATCGCCTATCCCAACGATTTCCGGCCCAATACCCATGCCGCGATCCTGCAACAGCGGTTTGCGCAGGATGATAACGAGACCCTCGCAGGTATCGTCGAGGCAGTTGCACTGGCGGGTCGCATGCTGGCCAAACGCGTGATGGGCAAGATCGCATTTGTCAGGCTGCAGGACGGCAGCGGCAGCATCCAGCTGGTGCTGCAACGGGACCACCTGCCCGAAGGCGTCTACCAGCAGTTCAAGCAGTGGGACATCGGTGACATCATCGGCGCCACCGGTAAAATTTTCCGCACCCAGACCGGCGAACTGTCGGTCAAGGCGGACGAACTGCGCCTGCTGACCAAGTCGCTGCGCCCGCTGCCCGAGAAATTTCACGGTCTGACAGATACTGAAACACGCTACCGCCAGCGTTACGTCGACCTGATCATGAATGAGGATTCACGAAAAGTTTTTCATACACGTTCGAAAATCGTGCGTTTCATACGCGGCTTCATGGAAGCGCCGGGCCGGGAGTTCCTGGAAGTCGAAACACCGATGATGCACCCGATACCCGGCGGTGCGACGGCACGGCCGTTCGTCACCCACCACAACGCGCTCGACCTGCCGATGTTCCTGCGCGTGGCCCCCGAGCTGTACCTGAAACGCCTGACGGTGGGCGGTCTCGACCGGGTCTACGAGATCAACCGCAATTTCCGCAACGAAGGTGTCTCGACCCGGCACAACCCGGAATTCACCATGCTGGAATTCTACTGGGCCTATGCCAATTACAACGACCTGATGGATATGACCGAAACGCTGCTGCGCGAGTTGGCGGAAACCGTGTGCGGTGGCACGAGCGTGACCTTTGAAGGACAGCAGATCGATTTCGGCTCACCGTTTGCGCGCATGAGTGTCGAGGCAGCGGTGCGGCAATACAATCCCGACCTCAAGGACGCGGACCTGTGGGACAGGCACACCCTCGAGGCTGCCTGTGCAGCCCACGACCTCCACGTCGAAAAAAGCTGGGGCGAGGGCAGGTTGTTGATCGAACTGTTTGAAGCGACGGCCGAGGCAAAACTTCTCAACCCGACCTTTATCACCGCCTATCCCACCGAGGTTTCACCGCTGTCACGGCGCAACGACGACAACCCGCTGATCACAGACCGTTTCGAACTGTTCATCGCCGGCCGCGAGATCGCCAACGGCTTCTCGGAACTGAACGACCCGGAAGACCAGGCCGCGCGTTTCCAGGAACAGGCATCGCAGAAGGATGCCGGCAATCTGGAGGCGATGCACTACGACGCCGATTACATCCGCGCGCTCGAATACGGCATGCCGCCGACGGCGGGCGAGGGCATCGGCATCGACAGGCTGGTCATGCTGCTGACCGACTCGCCCTCGATACGCGACGTGTTGCTGTTCCCGCATATGCGGCCGGAAGCCTGATAGGGCTGCATTTAAACGCGCCGAAGCCTGGGAGATGGTTGACCACACCCCATCACCAGAAGCCGTTACGGATGAAGCCCCGCGTTGACTCACACAAACGAGTCTCCGGAATACCTGAGGGGATTCAGGACGATTGGTGTGATCATGTTTTTCCGGCCCCAACGCTAACCGTGACATCACCAGCGATGGTATCCTGCGGATAAAGAATGCATCACCCTGCTTGGATCAGCCTGGAAGGACCACCATGAAACGCCCAGTCAATTTCCCGTCAGCGATACTCTGTTGTTTCCTTGTCTCCACCGTAATCCCGCTCAAGGCCGATATCAACCCCGCTGAAAGCTGGCTGATCATCAACGCCCGCATCATTGATGGCACCGGCGCCCCCGGCTTTGACGGCGCACTGAGGGTCAAGGCAGGGTTGATCCAGGAAATTGGCGATCTGAGTGCTTTACCCGGCGAACGGGTCGTGGATGCCGGCGGCAAGATATTGGCGCCGGGGTTCATCGATACGCACAGCCACGCCGATTCGGACCTGTTCGAGTTGGCCGATGCCCTGCCAGCCACCAGCCAGGGTATCACCACCGCGGTGGTTGGACAGGATGGCGGCTCTGAATGGCCGCTTTCCGAGTTTTTTCAACGCCTGGAGCGTGAACCGGTGGCGCTGAACATCGCTTCCTATTCCGGTCACAACACCCTGCGTGACAAGGTCATGGGCAAGGACTTCAGACGTCATGCCAGTGACGCTGAAATAGAATCCATGGCCTCGATGCTGGACCAGGACATGGCCGCCGGCGCGCTGGGTCTGGCCACGGGCATGGAGTATGACCCGGGTATCTATTCCGACCCGGCCGAAGTGCTGATGCTGGCGCGCGTCGCGGCAGGATATGGCGGCCGCTACATCAGTCACATGCGCAGTGAAGACCGCTGGTTCGAGGATGCGGTGGGCGAAATCATCGAGATCGGCCGCCAGACCGGCATGCCCGTGCAGATCTCCCATTTCAAACTGGCGATGAAACGGCTATGGGGCCAGGCGCCTCAGACCCTCGCGCGTCTGGACAAGGCCCGCAGCGAAGGCATTGATATCACCGCCGACATCTATCCCTACGAGTACTGGCATTCCAACCTGATGGTGCTGTTGCCGGAACGGGACCCCACCGACAGGAAAGCGGTCGAGCTGGCGCTCGCTGAAATCGCTCCGCCGGAGGGCATCTGGTTTACCCATTTCCCGCCGCACCCCGAGTATGTCGGCATGAAACTGACCGAGGTGGCCAAGCTGCGCGACAAGGACCCGGTAACCACGTTCATGGAGGTGGCGGCCGAATCCATTGCCTGGAAAGAACGCACCGGTGAAAAGGGCGACTCTATCATCGGCACCAGCATGCTGGAGTCAGATATCAAGTCATTGCTGCTTTGGCCTCACACCAATATCTGCACGGACGGCACCCTGACGGGCCTGCACCCAAGGACGCGCGGAACCTACCCGCGGATACTGGGCGTTTACGTGCGCGAACAGAAACTCCTGGATCTGGAAGCCGCGATACACAAGATGAGCGGCCTGGCGGCCCGGCACATGGGGATAACCGGCCGCGGCATCCTGGCAGCAGGCGCTGCCGCCGACCTGGTGTTATTCGATGCCGATGCCATCATCGACCGCGCCACGCCGCAGGAACCGGAACTGCTATCCAGCGGCGTGCTCGGCGTATGGGTCAATGGCGAACCTGTTTTTCTCGATGGCAAGGCGACCGGCAAACGTCCTGGCAAGGTGGTCAGGCGAAGCGCAGGCTGAGACCGGCGGGAAACCGGCAACAACCCACGCGGCTCCCGGCTGGGTACTTTTTTCCGCCCGCTGCGGGTGTCTGCGTCTGCCCGGCCGTGGCAGTCTTCAGTAGCCGGTCAAATTGCCCTGTCGGGGCCGGAGCAGCTTGAACCGTTCAAATCCCAGTGACTGGAGATAGTCCAGGTCGAAGTCAAACATGCCGATGGTGTTGCGTTCTTTTAATTTCTGCGAGCAGCGGAACAGGGTGTAGTCACCGACCTTGTTTGCTTTTGAAATGCTCGGGTAACAAATTTTTGATGGGCAGGTTAACGCACAACCGGCATTGGCGAACAGGGTGATATTGGTCTTTGGCTCGATGGACTTCAGAAATTTTTCGTCATTGTTGCTGCTCATCGGCAGGATCACCGTATCGTAAATCCTGAACGCCTCGTCGATTTTCTTGAGGCTGTCGATGTTCTTGATGACGCTCGCTTCGAGCCGGTAAGCGGGAAAGTCCTTCCTGATCCAGCCGGCCAGCTCGTCATTGGTGATGATAAGTGAATTTCCGGGCCGGTAATATTTTTCCAGGAAGGGCCGGTTCTGTTCGTACTCCTCGGCGGTAACGTAATGGTTGGTCAGTGGCAGGCGCAGGTTGATGCCCATCTCGTACATCGACCTTAAATCAAAGCGGCTGATTTCCGTGCCGACAAAAAACCGTCCGCCGTAAAGACTGCAACTTTCCGTAAACCCGTAGAAACTGTCAATCTGCTCCAACGGGATCGCGCTGTAGTTGTCCTTGATAAATTTCTGGATGGGTTGAGCGGCTTTCTTGCCGCGTGCCGAGATTGTGTATTGCATAAAAATTCTTTTTAAGAACGTTGTTTCCGTGGGAGGTGACGATTCAAATCAATATCCCGATGGGCGCCTAGAATACGTTAAAGCAGGCCAAAACAAAACGCCGGTGGACGGAATGTCCTGGCAGACCGGTATGTCAGTAAAAGCTTTCCCTCGAGGAAACCAGTTGCCCTTCCTCGGCGCCGAGTGTGTAGCGGATCCCGCCTTCGCCGCTCCATGCACCGACGTCAAAGCTGGCCCCGGGGCCGATTCGATAAACCTCGATGTTTCCGTAGGTCAGTTTCTCCCCCGCGGCGCAATGTTCCGGTTTACCCGTGGTACGCATGAAATAGGCGAATGGCGTCTCATGCCCGGCGGTTGCGTAAACCCTGGCCGAACCCGTGAGCGGGTCCACGTGCACCGCCGTTTCCCTGTCCGCGGCGATGGCGCGGCCCTGCCCTGTCCACCCGTCCTGGACGAGCCTTGCCATGAAGGCGATCGTCCTGCCGATGCGGTGACGTTCCTGCAGGTGCTGGTCGGTGATGATGTTCTGCATCCACGGCAGTTTAAGGAAGTCCCTGGCCAGCGTCAGGTCCTTGTTATACGGGTCGCCCAGACCGGACTCCGTGGTCACGCTTTCAGTCATGGCCGAATAAACGAATTCGCCCATGACGGCCATGCCGGCGCTGGTGCCGCCAATAGGCGCCGGTTTTGCCACGACGTGGTTGATGGCCTCCTGCACCGGCGTGTGCTGCCAGTAAAGCACGTACTTTGACTGGTCGCCGCCGGCGATGAACAACGCCTCGGCGTTGCGTATCACATCGATGACAAACGGGTCGAACGCCGCCTCACGGCCGTTGAAGACCAGGGTTTCGACCGAGTCGCACTGGCACAGGCCGAGTATGTAGTCATTGTACTCGTCCGTGCCGGAAGCCCTCAGTACGACAAAATCGCCGCCACCGCCGCCGGCGCCCATGCGGATAAAGTTCTCATCCACGTCGTCGCCGCCGCCCTGCATGACGATCAGGCCCTGCGTCTGGCGCTCCACGTTCGCGGCGTTGCCGGCCAGGAAATATTGGTAAGCATCGCCGGCACCGGCGTTGGCGGAGAATATAAGTATTGCGGCGAGAACAAGCCCTCGCGCCCAAAAGACCGGTTTAAAGCAAGTATCCTGGAGCATATTCAATTTTCCGATTCGCTGTTGCTGTAATTACGGAATCCGCCACCCGAGCCAGGCGACACTCTCAATTCTGATTGCCTGTCGCCGGCCGGTAAAACCCGGCCCGGCACCTCGATGATTTGCTGCCGGGGTCAACGGGGCCGTACAAAGACAGGACAAACATACCGCGTTCAGGATACCATTCCCAGTCACTGAACAGCGAAGGGTTTTAGCCGCTGTGGATCAGCCGGAATTTAAAAGCAGGAGACCCACCGGGACACGTTCGCCAGCGGTTGACTGACCGGTCAAGGAAATTCTTATCGTTATGCAAGCAGCTACTCCAAGCAGACAAGAAAGCCTCGCCTTTGCCATCAAGCTGATGCGCGAAAACAGAATCCTGGATGCCGAGCGGATTTGCCGCGCCTGGCTGGAGGAGAATCCGGGTTGCGTGGGTCATCTGCGTTTGCTGGGACACTCCCTGATCAAGCAAAGCCGTCTTGAAGAAGCGGAAGAGATTGTACGTTTCGCCCTGTCGCTGGAGCCGGGTACGCCCCAACTCGAAGAGGACATGGGCAGTATCCTGGCCTTGCAGAAACGGCATGAAACCGCGATCCCCTACCTGGAGCAATCCATACGTCACGACCCTTCCAGGCCCCAGCCCTACAAAAAGCTGGGTGTCGCCCTTTTGGCGGTTGGCCGGGGCAGCGAGGCGGACGATATGTTCAAAGGCTTCCTCGAACGTGATCCGGGCAGAAACTCGGTCAGCACGGCCATCATTCACATACAGGAAGGACGCACCGAGGAAGGTCAGAAACTGCTGCGGGCAGCCTTGAAGGAAGACCCGGACAACGTCGACGCGATGCGCTATCTGGCTTCCACGTTGATGACCGACAAGGAGCGCCTGAGCGACGCCGAAGCGCTGCTGCGAAGAGCCACGCAGGTGGCGCCGGATTATGCGGACGCTTGGATGATGCTGGGCGCCGCACTGCTTGAGCGCGCCAAGCACACCGATGCGGTCGGCGTCTTTGAACAGGCCGTGCAACTGGTGCCGGGGAACTGGGATGCGTGGGGACGCCTGGCGCAGGCCCACGCCCTGGCGAGTCAACCTGAAGATGCTGCCCGCTGCTACGCACGTGCGGTCGAGTTGAAACCGGATGCGCCCATGGTGCAGATCGGTTACGCGCATACCTTGAAAACCCTGGGTGACCAAAGAGGCGCGCTCGCGGCCTACCGCGCCGCGATCAGGTGCAAACAGGATTTCGGTGAGGCCTACTGGAGCATGGCCAACCTCAAAGTCTTCAAATTCAAAGATGAGGAAGTCGAGGCGATGGAATACCAGTTGCGTGAAAGAAACATCTCGGAAAGCGCCCAGATCCACATCCGTTTCGCCCTCGGCAAGGCCTGCGAGGACAGGGGTGATTACGACAAGGCCTGGCATTATTACGATACCGGCAACAAGCAGCAACGCATCCTGTTGGAGTACAACCAGGCTGGCCTGGAGACCCGTCAGGAAAAAATTATCGAGGTATTCGACCGCCAGTTCGTGACCGACCAGACGGGCAATGGCTGCAAGGACCCGGATCCGATTTTCATAGTTGGTCTGCCCCGTTCAGGATCAACGCTGGTGGAACAGATCCTGGCCAGCCACAGCATGGTGGAGGGAACCTCCGAACTGCCTATCATGGCCAAGATAGCCTCCACGATAGGCCGCTACCGCCGCGACGGTATGCAATACCCCGAAGCGGTCAAGGATTTTCGCAAGCTGGACTGGCGGGCTTACGGTGAACAGTACATGGAGGAAAGCCGGCGGCATCGCGTTACCGACAAGCCCTTTTTCACCGACAAGTTACCCAACAACTTCTCGCATGTGGGTTTGATTCACCTGGTCCTGCCCAATGCGAAGGTGATCAACACGCGCCGCCACCCGCTGGACAGCTGTCTTGGTGCTTACAAACAACTGTTCGCCCAGGGACAGAATTTCACCTACGACGAGGTAGAACTGGCCGAGTACTACCGGAGTTATCACGCGGTCATGAAACACTGGCACGAGGTACTGCCGGGCAAGGTGCTGGACGTGCATTACGAGGAGACAGTAACGGACCTGGAAGCCCAGGTGCGGCGCATCCTGGACCACTGCGGTCTGCCGTTTGAAGAGCAATGCCTGCGCTTCCATGAAACCAGCAGACCGGTAAAGACCGCGAGTTCCGAACAGGTGCGGCAACCCATCTACCGCGACGCGCTGGGTATTTGGCGCCGTTATGAAAAACACCTGGGTCTGTGGAAAAAGGAACTGGCGGACATTATCGATGAATTACCCGAGACCGTCCGCAACGCCGGTCTGTAGTAAATCCCGGCGCGGTCTTGCGGTCACGGCCCGTGCTGGCCGGTCGCATGACTGATGCCGCACCGCAAGCCCGGATGACTCAGTCGTAGGGCCAGACTTCCAGACCGTGTATGGCGTTTCGCACGTCCATTGTCAGGGCCACCGAAAGCACCGGCAGGTTCGCCGCCAGGTCGTAGACTGAAATCGTCGAGGGTGAAGAACCACCGGCGACGACACTCTCGGACAGCACGCACAAACCCCTTGCGAAACCTTGCCTGGCCACACCGCTGTCATCCATGCCGGTGTTTTGCAGCTGTTCCGGCGGGTACTTGGGCACCCGCATGGCCCGGTCCTCATTGCCTTCGCCGGCGCCTGAGTAGCGCAACGCATCTGCCTGGCTGTCATTGAACAACACGCCATTGCGAAACGGCCGGGCATTGTGTGAGCCGGCCGGCAGTTCCACCGCCATGTTGACCTCTTTTCCATTGAAATGCAGCATGCCGCCGGTGTGCAGACCGGAGATATACATGCCGTGATCGTGCGTAAACACGTTGTTGATGTGCAACTTGTTGAGCATGATGGGGCCTTCATTGCTCTCCGGGTCATAGACTGTGCCGGTGAACTGGGACTCCTTTTTCTTGATGTGTATGGCCCAGTGGAATTTTTTGTTGTCGAGGTCAAACGCGAGGATGCTGTCAAACCCCGTGGATGTCAGGAACAGGGTGCGCTGATACACGCAGATTTCATGGCAGTGGCGCAGGTAGGTGTTTCGCCATGAGCCGATCAGCCTGAATTTGCGCGTATAGGCGAACAATTCATCGCTGGCGGCGATATAAATGGTGTTGCCGTCAAAGGCGATACCGCGTAAACCGCGGTCCCAGCCGCGTCCCTGCCAGTCAATATCGGCCTTGTCCCAGTCGATCGTCTGCACGATGGTCTGCGCCTTCAGGTCGACCAGGTACACGCCGCCGTGGCTTTCGCCCTGGCTACTGCCGCGGACCACCGATGTGGTTATGAGTTTTGTCATGCAATTCCTGAATATGGGCCGCTGCGCTTTTGCCTCGAGCGCATTCTAGGGTTTGGGGGCAATCAAGGCAAACCTGCCAAACGGCGGCGGGACAATGGCCGGACCCTGGTTGATCCACAGGGTCCGGCCTTTTTCTAACAGCCCGGGCGGGCTTTATTCTCGCGGTCAGAACCGTTTGGTAACACTCAAGCCGATCGTTCGCGGTTTAAACAGGGTCCTGAGTTCCGATTGACCTGTCTGACCAAAGTAATCGGTATAGAACGTACTGGAATACAGGCTGTTAATGCCCTGTTCGTCCCAGATGTTCTTCACCAGCAAGGTGATGGTCCAATCGCTTTTGAGATCGGCTCCCACCTGGAAATTCCCGGTGCTCCAGGAAGGTATATAACCGACGGGGTCATTTTCCGCAGCCGCATCGAGGTCGTCCCATGTGCCGGCCTGGTAACTGTGGTCATACCTGAACCAGAGATCTCCGGGCATGCCGAAGGCATTGGGCACGGTGTACTGCGCCGCGAGCCAATACTTGGTGTCAGGCGACCCGGGCATCTCCGCTCCGTCGAAAATCCACGGATCGCAACCCTCTTCCTCCTCCGGACAATACGGTGAATAGGAATCGTCTGTGTACTCGGCACTGGCGAAAAACGCGCTGCCCTCGAGCAGGAAATTCTCGGTCACATGGAAAGTGCCGTTGATTTCCAAACCCTTGGTCTCACCGGTTTCGCCGTTCCAGGTTCCGCGTTGCCACCACTTGGTCCCGAGTCGGGAATTGATCTGGATGCCATCCCACTGCATCAGGAACAGGGAGGCGTTCAGGAGCAGGCGGCGTTCCATCCACTCGCTCTTGATACCCATCTCGTAGTTCTTCATCACGTCGGAATCGTAGGTGGCCGGGATGCTCGGATTGTTACCCACCACGCGGGGGCTGTTGCGGCCGCCAAGCCGGAAGCCCTCACTGTACGTAGCATAGAGCATGCGGTATTCATCGACTTCGTACTGAAGACTGAATTTCATGATGAAATCGTCCTCGGTACCTTGCGACTCGGTCAACCCTTCTCCGAAACCAAACGAGCCTTGAGGTGGGACCCCGTAAGGCGCGTAGTACTGCTGAAATTCAGTCCGGTCATATTTGAACCAACGTCCACCCACGGTCGCGGTCAGCTTCTCCGTCAGGTCGTAGCTGAGTTCGCCAAACACCGCGATCTGCTGGATATCCCGCCGGTAATTGTTCCAGTAGGTGATATCGGTGGCCGGAATCGGACACGGCGTATCGTAACCGAGCGCTGCGTAGTAGCAGGAGTATTCATTCATCGCGCCCCAGGCCGTGGTCTTCATCAGGTTGGGGATCTTGGCGCCATATTCCCACTCGTCGTAGAGATCCTCGTAAAACGCGCCGGCCATCCATTGCAGCCTGCTTTCGCTCTGGGACACCAGGCGGAACTCCTGGGCGAAACGGGTTTGCCACTGTTCATTGAAGTTGGTTCCGTATTCGTAATCGAAGTTAAGGGGTTCCGTGTAGCCGGCGTAGTAACTGGTCAGCCACTGGTTGTAGGCCATATTGTCCCATTCGTATGCGGAGTCACGCTCAAAATACGAGGTCGTGGAGGTGAACTGGGCAAATTTCAGGTCGCCCCTGAAGGTCGCGGAAGTCTGCCACCATTCGTCATCACGCCACTCGTCGAAGAATCGCGTGATCTTGTAATCCTCAAGGTAGGGATCGGTTTCCCACGAACCATCAGCCTTGCTGCTCTGACCGATAAAGCTGACATCGCTTTCCCAGTCGTTGTTGATGACCCACAGGGCGTGAATGCGGCCACCTGAAATGTCGTAGGTGTTCTGGTTTTTATCGACGATCGCCGAGTTGTCCGGAGCGCCGCCATGCTCGGGAACCGCGAAGGTTTCTCCGAACACGTTGTCCACGTAGCCGCCCTCATGGCCGCTGAAGCCAATGATGCGGAGCGCCAGGCTTTCGTTAACGGGGATATTCACGTGACCACTGACATCCCAGCTGGGGTCACCGCCCTTGGTCGCAGACAGGACGCCGTTTGCCTGACCGGAAAAGCCATCCAGGTCGGGCTTGTTGGTAATGATGCGCATGGTCCCGGTCTGGGAACTCGAACCAAACAGGGTGCCCTGCGGACCCGGCAGCACCTCGATACGCGCGATGTCCACCATGCGCACTTCGGGTTGCTGGGAAATGGACGTGATCGGCTGCTCGTCCAGATATACGGCAACCTGGCTTTCTGTCCTGTACTCGGAGTTACCCGTGGAGACGCCGCGCATGACAAGCGAGTTGCGTCCCGGCATGCTGCTGGTCAGCGAGGCGCTGGGCAGCGCCTTGAGATAGTCCTCCATGTTCTTGAAGTCCATCTTCTCGATCGCTTCTGTCCCAAACGCGGTGATGCTCTGAGGAACTTCCTGCAAACTGACCGAACGCTTGGTTGCGGTAACGATCACTTCCTCGATCAAGAGTTCCTCGTTGTCAGCTTCCGTGCCTTCCTGCGCATGCAGCGCGGAGCCGGAAGACAAACCCGTGAGGATGGCCGCGGCAAGCGGGGTAAGCGCCAGCCTGAATTTTTCTGTTGATGCGGGTTTTTGATTAACGCTGAGCCTGGCTGAATCAATTGTTGTTTTTTTCATGCCGTATCCTTTTTAGGCTTGTGCTTTGCGCACGTTTCATTGCCGAATAGATTCAAAATTCAAGCATTTATTCGAGACTGTATTTTCATGCAGTCTCCGGGATGTTATATCACTGCTCGGAAAACTTCAAACATCTGTTACATTGATTTTACGCCTGACCCTGTCCCCGAGGCAGGTGAAAAGTGGAAGTAGATGTCCAGCATCGAAGACCCGGTGGTGCCGAGGGAGATTCCCGATCAGCTGGAATCGAAGGGCCCATTGGCGGGTTCGGCTCATTTGCCTGCATGTCGTGCGCCGCAGGAGCTTGATCTGAGAGCGTTGTTTTGACAGGTTGGGTGAAGCCGTTCTGAAACCGGAACGGCATGGCCCGCCTCGTGCGCGGGCCAGGCAATTACCCTGAATTGGGAGAGAGATCCCATAGTTAGGCGTACACTTGGTAGAATTCGGAAAGATTACTTACTGGAATGGCAAAAAGCCGGTCTGGAGAGGCAGTTAAGTCGACGGGTTTTGCATGGAAAAGGTTGTTTGTTTTACCTAAACTCCAACCCCCTGATCACCGACCGTTTCGAACTGTTCATCGCCGGCCGCGAGATCGCCAACGGCTTCTCGGAACTGAACGACCCGGAAGACCAGTCCGCGCGTTTCCAGGAACAGGCATCGCAGAAGGATGCCGGCAATCTGGAGGCGATGCACTACGACGCCGATTACATCCGCGCGCTCGAATACGGCATGCCGCC
>JBFZEL010000226.1:0-6536 GCA_041306925.1 Lysobacterales bacterium | reverse complement strand
CCTCAAAGGGTTTGATCAGGTCCATGACACCCGGGTACTCGATGCGCTGGCCCCAGCGCAGTTCAGCGGGTTCCCTGTTTCTGAATTTGCGCGCTGCTTCCGCGTACTTGTCAACACACAGGTCGAGACTGTTGTAGGGCCCTGAGCGTTTGCTGGGGGTCGCGGCATAAAGACCGATGACGGGCGTGCCGACACAGGATGCCAGGTGGGCGGGACCGGAGTCCGGTGAAATCAGCACCGCGGCCTGTCGCAACAGGGCCACGGATTGCCTGATCGTATCCTTGCCGATGAGGTTTTGCGGTTTGTTCTGCATGGCGGATTCGATTGCCCGGCCGGTCGTCATTTCCAGTTCGGATGGCCCGCCGGTCAGGACGACCCGCATTGCCAGTGCGGATACCGCATGATCCGCCACCTGCGCGTAATGCGCGGGCTGCCAGTTCCTTAAGCGATGGCTCGAGCAGGGGCTGATCATCAGGATGGGGGCGCCGTTACCCAGTAGCTGTTTTGCCCAGTCCGTGTCTTGCGCTGAAACCGGCAGATTCCAGACCGGCGCTTCAGCGGGTAAGCCGAGCGCGCGGGCAAATTCCAGGAAGGCGTCGACCTGGTGCTGTTGGTGCAGGCTCCGCACGGATTCATTGATAAACCACTGGTGCCGGTCGCGCCAGCGTGGTTTATCCCAGCCGATCCGGCGCGGCGCTTTCACCAGCGTGCTGAGTATATTGGCGCGCGCAGCGACCTGCATGTGCAGCAGGACATCGAATGACCGATCTCGCAGTGTTTTCCTGAGTTGCCGGTATGCGCCGGGGCCACCCTTCTTGTCAAACACGACAAACTCGACACCGTCCAGGCCGTCGAGCAGACGTGCTTCGAGTTTACCGATGATCCAGGTGATCCTGGCCTCACGCAGGTGCTTGCGAATGGCGTGGACCACGGGCACGACATGGGCAACGTCCCCGATCGCCGACAAGCGCATTATACAGATGGAAAAATCAGGCACCCGAAACCCCTGGAAGACAGAAAACGACAAACATTCACAAGCCTGAACGGCATATTGCACCAGTATCCAAAACAAAAGCAAATACACGCCGGGCAGTCGTTGATGCCGGTAGCACGTGAAGGTAACGGGTGACGACCGACTGCTTTAGAATATGACCAATATGAAGCACGCAATCATCAAGCAGGAATCATGGGCCATCACCTATGATGCCGAGCTTGTAGAGACGCCGGACGTGGAATATTTCAGTGTGGATTACTGGCGCGCCCGGCAGGCCTTGAGCGGGGAAGCCGTCGGCCGTGGCAGCGCGTGGTTTATCCAGGCGCCCTTCGGGCCGGTCGTGCTGCGGCGCTTTCTGCGTGGTGGCTGGGCCGCGGTATTCAGCCGGGAAAGCTACCTCTACACGGGTGTGTCGGCCTCCAGGTCATTCAGGGAATACCACCTGCTGGCCGAATTGTATGCAGCAGGGTTGCCTGTGCCGCGACCAGTCGCCGCCCTGTGCCGGCACCGGGGATTACTGGCGACCGGTGCGCTCATAACGGTGCGCATAACTGCTGCGAACCCCCTGGCTGATATGCTGGCAGTTGACGATCCGAAAATCCCTGTATGGACCGCTGTAGGCAGGACTATTCGCCGCTTTCACGACGCAGGCGTCTGGCACGCCGACCTGAATGTCCGCAATATTTTAATGGGCGCCGGATCACAGGTGTTCCTGATAGACTTTGACCGGGCGCGCTACCGGCCCGGAACACGCGTGAACGGCGAAGGTAATTTGAACCGGTTGAAGCGATCGCTGCGCAAGCACTGGCCTGCAAAGGAAAAATCTGCGATGCCGGTGGCTTGGGCTGCACTCATGGCTGGATATGATGAATAGCACGTCACTCAGGCTGATAAAGACGGCGCGGCTTCACCTGATCGCGGCGACGCCCGAGTTGATCAGCAAGGATATTGAAGGCCGCGAGTTTCTGAGCAAGGCCCTGGATGTGACCGTCCCGGATTCCTGGCCGCCGGATTTGTACGGCGCAAGGGCGATGCAGTTTGCACTCGCGCAACTGGGTGAAGTTGCCGAGCGGGGCTGGTCGTTCTGGTATTTGCTGACGGCGGATGACCCCTGTGAACTGGTCGGGATTTGCGGTTTCAAGGGCAGGCCGGATGAGTCTGGGTCGGTTGAGATCGGCTACTCGATCCTGGCAGACTACCAGCGCCGAGGCTTTGCCACCGAGGCCGTCGCACGGCTGGTCGGATGGGCGTTTTCACATCACAATGTCAACGAGGTCTGTGCAGAAACCTTTCCGCACCTCACCCAGTCCATCCAGGTGTTGAAGAAAAATGGCTTTGTGTACACCGGGGCGGGTTCGGAAACCGGCGTCATTCGCTACGCCATCAAACGCAGTAAATTAGATTAGGGAAGCTCTGATGCCAGCACACGGGTGCCGGGTTATTTAACACCTTTGCCATCTCCTGATGCACCCGGCATGGCGTTCTGCTCATCCGTACACAGCTTTTCGAGCCGTAATTCCGAGCTGTCACGCAGTTGCAGATTGCGGTAGCGGTGCTTCAGGGCTTCCTCGTCGTGCACCACCCACAAGCCGGGGTCGGCCCGGTAGTCGTCGCAATAGGTGAGAAAACGCTCTTTCATATTCGGGTAAAGCAATACGTCAAAGTTATTGATGTTGAGCGCCTCATCCCAGTAATCGTTGACGTGGTCGGCAAAGTCAAAGGGCCGTTGCATGCTCCAGTGGTCTTCGTCCCAGGCAAGTATGGCCGGTTTGCCTGGAACGATGTCATCTTCAAAAAGACTGCGGTAAAAACGATAGCCTTCATAGTTTGCCACCAGGTCGGCATTCGAGTAGGAACCGGTGGTCATCTGGCCGAATATGGCGCGTTCGGTATATGCGGATTGTTCGTTGGCCTTGCTCTCGTCACCCAACTTCACCCAGCGGCGGTAAAACTTGCGTCCCTGGGAGAGGAAGTGTCCCAGCTTGTCCGTCCCCAGCAGCACATGGTTGATTTTAATGGTCGGACCCACGCCAAAAACCCCCGCCGCACGCGTTGCGTACAGTGGTTGGCCGCTGTAGATCGAATCGTATGGCGGGGTTGGAAGACGTTCCACCTCAAAGGAGTCCATGGCAAACCGCTCCAGCTTGTCCACCCAATGCCAGCCGCCGATCCTGTAATAGATTCCGTCGACGATCTTGTTTTCGTCAGCGTCACCGTAGTGCTCGCTGACGACGCCCGCAATCGCCTGCGTGACCGCGTGATTCATCCGGGCTGTGGAGTCCCTTATATCCTGCCGCCGGTTGCTGAACTGATCGGTTTCGTAAGCCCCGACAAATGCCGGGGCGGAGATGATCAGGAGAAGTGTCAGTAGGAGCCTGATGCTCATACTTTAATTTTAGAATCGAACGTTTAAATTGAACAGTGTGTGATTGCGAGGGCCAAAGCCATATTCGAGCCTGAGCGCGGCCCTGTCGGTAAACGCATAACCGGCGCCGACGACGTAGTTCCATTTGTCACTGGTCTCCAGTTCCACCGCAAATGGAACGGGGCCAATAAACGGCAAATCAAAATTACCATCGTGTTTCTCATCAACTTTCAGATACATGCCCCCAACCCAGAATTGCCAGTCTGACTTGAGCAGTCCGAGACGCGGCTGCACCGAGGTTGAGCTGACCGATGAATCAAGGTCGCCGCTGGTGTTGGTCTTGGTAAAAGTCGTGGTCACCGAGGTGAACCATTTCTCCGTGCCATAAGCCAGCGTGAAACCACCGCCATAGACCGTGCCATCAAATGAAACCGGCAGTGTGCCGAGCGAAATCGGCAGACCTGTTATTTCAACCTGGCTGAAATCCACGAGCGTGTCTATCTGCACCCTGCCGATGACGCCAAAGACATTCAGAAATGGCAGTATCCAGGCGTCCCCCTGGAAATCGAAATGCTGGACCTCGTTGGTCACCTTGATCTGTGAAGGATCGCCGAGCGAGACGCCCGGGAGGGCGAAAGTCAGGCTCTTGATGTCGTATTTCTGGTCCATGGTATAGAAATCTATACCGATGCCCCAGGGACGGGGTAGCGTTCTATCCCCCGCCATGTCTTTCATGAAAGGCAGTCCCGAATCTGCCAGCGACGAGAAAGGGATTAACGCTGCAAGTAACAGTATCAGGCTTCGCATTTTTTTCTCCAATTATATTCGGCCGAGCGCGATTATAGCCCTTAGTCCACGCATCCGGTCAACCATGCCGGTATGGCCTGGGCCTGTCTTCTTTGGATTCTGTGTGGTTGGACATGGTGATTGGCAAGGGCCGGTGTCACTTTTCTGGAAAGCTGGAAAACCAACGCAGATAAACCAGCCATCCCATCAGCGTGATCCCTGCCCATACATGCGCGGCGCCTGCTGCCGGGCCGTGGCGGAATGACATCGACATGGTCGTGGCGAGCCCCAGTCCGCAGAGCAAGCTGTAACCATGTGGATGACGGAATGTCAGGGGCGATTTGAACAGCAATGACCTGATGAAGAAAAGCAGGGGGCCAAGGGCGGCAAGCACCAGTCCCAGCCAGGACAGCACGGGCTGCATACCCCGGCTCAACTGGATTAAACCATACAGGCCGAGCAGCGCCAGCCAAACAATAAATGCGCCGATGAATACCGATTTTGGCAAGTTCAATGTGGTGAACTCCGGGGTGACGTGTGAAAATACCGGCATTGTACAAGGGTGCGGGCCGCAGCGAGTGAATTGCCGTGGTATGTGCGCCCGCAGGCAGTGGGCATGGGTTGCCCGGACTGCCTGTTCACCTGTCCGAGGAGCCTGGCCATGAATAGAAAATACGTCCTGCCGATTATCCTGATGTTGATCTCAGTACCTTTGACCGCATGGTCTGTGAACAAGGACTGCTTCCCCCCGGACGTGCTCCCGGAGAATACATTCCCGATGGTCAAGATCGAAACCAGCATGGGCGATATCGTGGTCGAGTTGGACCGTATGCGCGCACCGGTCGCGTCGAACAACTTCCTGCGCTACGTGCTCGAGGGCGAGTACGACGGAACCATCTTCCACCGTGTCATGCCGGGTTTTGTCGTGCAGGGCGGCGGGTATACCAAGGATATCGTAGAGAAAACCGAGCACGCAGAAATCTTCAATGAATCCGGCAACGGTTTGAAAAATGTCACCGGCAGTATCGCGATGGCCCGCTTCGATGATCCGCATTCCGCCACCCGGCAGTTCTATTTCAATATGAGTGACAATACCAGCCTGGATCCGAGTTCAAAAAACTGGGGATACGCGGTTTTTGGCACGGTCGTTTCCGGCATGGAAGTGCTCGAGGCCATCGCTGCAGCGAAAACGGGTTACAGCGAAGCGCTCGATGCCGAGGACGTGCCCCTGGTCCCGGTTGCCCTGATTAAGGCCAGCGTGCAGGAATGACTTTGGCACTGGGAGTTAAACGGTCTCCCCGGTGCATTCCATGGCGTAATCCATGATGGGTTGGCCCTGATGGGTTGGGGTGAATTATTTGCGCTGTCAAGCGCGCTGGTGTGGGCTCTTGCCGTCATCCTGTTCCGGCGCTCCGGAGAAACTCTACCGCCATTTGAACTGAACCTGTTCAAAAATTTCGTCGGCTTGGTCCTGCTGGTGCCGGCGATACTCGTGTTCGAAGGTTTCGCATTGCCTGTTTACTCGCTGACCGAAGTAGCGCTGCTCTTCGTTTCCGGCCTGCTTGGCATTGCAGTGGCGGATACCTGGTATTTTCGGGCCCTGAATATGATGGGCGCGAGCAGGACGGGCATTGTTTCGAGCCTTTTCAGCCCATTTGTCATCCTGTTGTCAGCCATTTTCCTGGGGGAGCGCCTGGGCGCGTGGCAATGGCTTGGATTCCTGTTCGTGATGTCCGGTGTGCTGCTGGTCACGTGGCGTTCAAATCGACTGCTGGTGGAAAAGGCTGTGGATGGGGCCGATGTCAAAAAAGGTGTAATCTACGGTGCGGGCGCCGTATTCATGATGGCCGCCGGTGTCGTCATGGTAAAGGAAATACTCGAAACGCGCTCATTCCTCTGGACCGTGCAATTGCGCATGGTGGGTGGTGGCTGCGGCATGTTGTTGTATATTCTTGTGAATTCACAATGGCAAAGCGTCAGGCGCAATTTCAGCCAGCCACAGGCCTGGGGCAGGGTGACGTTCGCTTCGTTTCTCGGTTCCTACTTCGCGCTGATCCTTTGGCTGGCGGGATACAAGCTGATCGATGCGTCGGTCGCCTCGGTACTCAATGAAACCAACGTCGCGTTCATCGTCTTTTTGGCCTGGCTGATGCTTGGCGAACAGCTCAACCGGCGCAAACTCATCGGTCTGTGCCTGACATTGGGTGGTGTGATTATCATGATGTTGGCATGACCGGTAAAACCGGAAAAATTCAGTGATACAAGAACACGGGAATACAGGAATAATGGGAACGCGGGTGCCAAACAAGAAATTTTCCAGTAAATGGCTGTTGAGTCTGCTTTTGCTGCTGGTGGGTATACTTTCAGTAACGCCGGTGATCGATCAGCGCG
>JBFZEL010000225.1:0-4329 GCA_041306925.1 Lysobacterales bacterium | reverse complement strand
GCGGGTTCAGCGGCGCGGTAATGACCTTGATGGCGCTACCCTTACCGGCGGCATCGCGGCCTTCAAATATCACCACGACCTTCAGACCTTCGTGCTTGATCCACATCTGCAGCTTGGCCAGCTCAACCTGCAAACGCGCCAGTTCACGTTCATAAGCCCTGGTTTTGATGACTCCCTTGGTGGTGTAATCACTGCCCGACCTGTCTGGCTGACCCGTGACTGCTTTTGTCATGTCACCTCCCGTTGATGCAGAAACGCTGGATGCCCGTTAGTCTAATTTATTGCCGCCCGGAAGCATATAAGGCCGGCACGCCAACCAACGGCGGCAAATCATGGGAAAATCGTCCGCGTCTGCAAACCGGCACCGCCCCTGCGCCGGTTTTTTCAAGTAGAATAAATCGCAGCAAACTTTAGCGACCGCGCCTGGTTTCTCAGAGCCCAAAATGTCCCGATCAAAGCCCGACAATGACCCGCTGGTAGGCCTGCTCCGCACGGTGCTGCCGGCGGCGTGCATCGTCGCTGACCCGGTTTCGATGAAACCGTATGAGTGCGACGGGCTCAGTGCCTACCGGCAGATGCCGCGCGTCGTGGTGCTGCCGCAAACCCTCGAACAGGTGCAGGCGGTCATGCAGCTCTGTCAACAGACCGGTACCCCGGTCGTGCCGCGCGGCGCCGGCACCAGCCTGTCCGGCGGCGCCATGCCGCACAAGGATGGTGTCGTGCTGTCGCTCGCCAGGCTCAACAAAATTTTACACATCGACGCGGCAAACCGTACCGCCAGGGTCCAGGCCGGGGTCCGCAACCTGCAGATATCCGAAGCGGTGCAAGCCCTCGGTCTTTATTACGCACCGGATCCTTCCTCGCAGATTGCCTGCACCATCGGCGGCAACGTCGCCGAAAACGCCGGTGGCGTGCACTGCCTCAAGTACGGCCTGACCGTGCACAACATCCTGCAGATCACGGTCGTGGATCTCAACGGTGAACTGATCAGCATCGGCGGCGCGGCGCCCGATATGCCGGGGTATGACCTGCTGGCGCTGTTCATGGGCTCCGAGGGCATGCTCGGCATCGTCGTGGAAGCTACCGTGCGCCTGCTGCCCAGGCCGCAACTGGCGCGGGTCCTGATGGCCGCTTTCGACGATATCGAAAAGGCCGGTAACGCGGTCGCCAGCGTTATCGCCGCGGGTATCATACCGGGCGGTTTCGAGATGATGGACAAGGCCGCGATCCGGGCCGCGGAGGACTTTGTCCAAGCCGGTTATCCGACCGATGCCGAGGCCATCCTGTTGTGCGAACTCGACGGCATGCAGGACGACGTCATCAGCCAGATTGAAAAGGTGGAAAAACTGCTGGCGGCATCCGGTGCAACCTCGATACGCCTGGCCGCTGACGAACAGGCACGCGTGCGTTTCTGGTCCGGGCGCAAGAACGCATTTCCGGCCATGGGCCGGGTTTCACCGGATTACTACTGCATGGACGGGACCATTCCACGCCGGGAACTGGGCCGGGTGTTGACCATTATTTCCCGGCTGTCGGAAAAACACGGTCTGCGCGTCGCCAATGTCTTCCACGCCGGCGACGGCAATTTACACCCGCTGATCCAGTACGACGCCAACATCCCGGACGAATTCAGACGCGCGGAGGCCTTCGGCGCCGACATACTCGACCTGTGCGTGGCGGTTGGCGGCACCATCACCGGCGAACACGGCGTCGGGGTGGAGAAAATCGAGCGCATGTGTGTGCAGTTCGATAGCGCGTCGCTGGCCCAGTTCCGGGCGGTGCGCAGGGCCTTTGACCCGGATGGCCTGCTGAACCCGGACAAGGCCGTGCCGACGCTGGCGCGTTGCGCCGAGTTCAACGCGATGCACGTGCATCACGGCGAATTGCCGCATCCCGAACTGGAGCGCTTCTGATGCCCGCCCTGGACCGTCAAATCGCGGCCACCGTCGAGGCTGCCTATGGCCAACGGACGGCGCTCAATATCTGCGGTGCCGGCACCAAGGGCTTCCTGGGCCAACCAGCCGTGCAAGCCGAACGTCTCGACGTCACCGGTCACCATGGCATCATCGAATACGATCCGGCCGAACTGGTGCTGGTCGCGCGCGCCGGTACGCCGCTGCAGGAAATCGAGACCTTGCTGCTGGAGAACCGGCAGATGCTCGGCTTTGAACCGCCGTTCGTCGCTGCCGGGGCCACCTTGGGCGGCGCCGTGGCCGCGGGCCTGGCGGGACCGCGGCGCGCCTATACGGGTACCGTGCGCGATTTCATGCTGGGTGTCACCTTTGTCAATGGCAAGGGCGAAATTGTCACCGCCGGCGGCAAGGTCATGAAGAACGTCGCGGGTTTTGACCTGTTCCGGCCGATGGCGCGTGCGCTGGGCACGCTCGGCGTGCTGTTGCAGGTCGCACTGCGGGTCCTGCCCTTGCCGGAAGTCGAGAAGACCCTGCTGCATGCGGAAACCGATGAACGCGAAGCGTTGCGGAAAATGAATGCCTGGCCGCGTCTGACCCAGACCATCAGCGCGACCGCCTGGGACGGCAGCAACATCCGCATCCGGCTTTCGGGTTCCGCTGCCGGCATAGAACACGCGGCTGCGCTGATCGGTGGCGAGTATCTCGAGAGCGACACCTACTGGCGCGACCTGAATAATTTCAAACTGGACTTTTTTCAAAACGAGGGCCGTCTGTGGCGGGTCGGCCTCGCGCCGATGAGCGGGCCGGTCGGGGTCCACGGTCAGCAACTGATCGACTGGGGCGGTGCGCAGCGCTGGTTGAAAAGCGCTGAACCGGCCGCCCTGATACGCTCGCGCGCCACGCAACTGGGCGGTTTCGCGGAATGCTTCAGCGGCGATGCCGCGACCGCCACCTATCACCCGCTGGAAGGTAACCTGTTGCTGGCCAACCGGCGCTTCAAGGCAGCGCTGGACCCCGCCGGCATTCTGAACCCCGGCCGCATGTACCCGGAGCTGTAGGGACGTGGAGTTCCATCTCGATAAAAAATTCGCCAATGCAGCCTGGGCGCAGGAAGCCGAAAGTATCGTGCGCAAATGCGTGCACTGTGGTTTTTGTAATGCGACCTGCCCCACCTACCAGTTGCTCGGCGATGAAGCCGACGGGCCGCGCGGCCGGATTTACCTGGTCAAGCAATTGCTGGAAGGCCAGCCGGCCAGCGCACAGGCCCGTCTTCACCTCGACCGTTGCCTGCTGTGCCGGTCCTGCGAGACCACCTGCCCTTCCGGTGTCCCCTACGCGCGATTACTTGAAACCGGCCGCCAGATGCTGGAGCAACAGCAGCCGCGTTCCGGTCTCGACTGGCTCAAACGCAGGATCATGACCACGCTGATACCCCGCAACCGGCTGATGCAGGCCGCTGTCAGCCTGTCCAGGCCGCTGCGCGCATTTCTGCCGAGGGCTCTCGCCAGCCAGTTACCCACCCCGGGAAAGGACCTGCAACGCCCGCAGCGGGTGCACGCGCGCAGGATGTTGCTGCTGGAGGGCTGCGCCCAGGCGGCGCTGACCCCGGAGACCAACGCCGCCGCGGCGCGGGTGCTGGACCGGCTCGGCATCACGCTGGTGCCGGAGGCGCGGCCCGGTTGTTGCGGCGCAGTGCGTCTGCACACCTCGGCACGCGCACAGGGTCTCGCTGACATCCGGCGGCGCATCGACACCTGGTGGCCAGACATAGAGGCGGGCGTGGAGGCCATCGTCTCGACCGCCAGCGGTTGCGGGGTCACGCTCAAGGACTATGGCGAACTGTTGAAGGACGACCCCGAATATGCCGGCAAGGCCAGGCAGGTGGCCAGCCTGGCGGTGGATATCGCCGAGGTCATCGGCGCGGAAATCACGGAATCAGCCGCGTGGCCGAAACCTGCGCGGCAACTTAAAGTCGCCTTCCAAAGCCCCTGCACGCTGCAGCACGGACAGAAGCTCAACGGCCGGGTCGAGGCACTGCTGAGCCGGGCCGGCTTCACGCTCGTGCCGGTTGCCGACCCGCACCTGTGTTGCGGTTCTGCAGGTACCTACTCGGTGCTGCAAGCGGGCTTATCAGCGAAGCTGAAAGCGGATAAACTGGCGAAATTACTGGCTCATTCGCCGGATGTCATTGCGACGGCCAACGTCGGCTGTCAACTCCACCTGCGCAAGCATGCAAAACTGCCGGTCACGCACTGGATCGAGCTACTGGACACACTGGAAGGATAAAAAATGGATGTAATGAATATCAGGGGCGGTGTCGCGTTGAACGGCAGCGTCGCAACCAGCGGCGCCAAAAACGCGGCCTTGCCGTTGCTGTTCGCGACCTTGCTCGCCGATGGCGAACACACCTTTGAGA
>JBFZEL010000224.1:0-3755 GCA_041306925.1 Lysobacterales bacterium | reverse complement strand
ATTCCAAGAGGCATGCAATTAGCCTTTATCTTTCCCCAAAATGACCTCTCTCGCGTTGTAACTTGGTTCATTTTCTCTCTCCCGTAAAAACGCATGAAGTCAAGCTCACGGGGTTAGCACCCAGACGAATCGCCCTGCCAAGCACGCATACCAGGATTGACGAATCTCCTGCCAACCAGATACACAACCCATTGCACCAGCCAACAACGCTACAAGGTCAGGAGATTATTGAATTTTTCTTTGCAGACTTATATGAATAATCTGGCGATAGAATAGCGGTTGATGCCGCAACTGAAAACTATACGCCTTAACTTTTATGACTGCTATTGAAACCGGCTTGTATAGCTGGTTTTGGCCGACTCCCGCCCAATGCAGTGCTGAAATTTGAGGTTATTTAACGACTGCTATACCAGTAAGCGGTCACAGGATTAGTACAAATTTAAGCGATGCTGATGACCGGAACCGGCCAATAGCTGCCAGTTGGTTGCTTCGACCTGGTTGCCCCTGTGTGAGACGATCCCAACTATGATCCGGCTTATGATAATCACCTCGGTGAAATCGCGCTTCCGGTCCTTTACATCGGTTCACAAGGGGGTAAAGGCGAGTACGGTTTCTACACTTGGGACCAGACTGCAAACGAGGACATCACGCACTTGATGGTTGAAGGCGACCAGGGCGGTTTCGGGCACGCTGACCTGTTCCTGGCGCGGGACGCCACGACCTGGGTCTGGCAACCGATAGTTGACTGGATGCTCGATCACCAGTAACGCTAAAATGATGAGAGGCGCGTGATTCAGAGGTGGCCCACAGTTCACGCCGTTTGATACCTGGGCCGCAAGCCTTTTATGGGTAGCTGATCGTGCACGTTATAGGTTTCGACCTCCGACCCAATGCGAAGTGTGGCGATTCGCTTACCCGGACAATCCATGGTGACCGGATCAGGGTATCGGTCTGAGCAGACACGGGCTACTCACGCCGGGTTTTCTTCCGGCAAATACTTGCCCCATTAAGTCAAAAGGTGCTTAATACTGTTTATCCGCGCATTTTGAAATGAGCCTTATAGTGGTGGGTAAGCAGCGTCATTCAAATCAAAATCGTCTTCCGTACCAGGGCAGAGCCGATATTTTCCCGCCCTGCGCGTCGATCAGCATCCAGTGTCCGGCAGCCTCTGTGATTGAGCCGGAAGCGGTATCCGGGCATAACTATCTGGCCGTTTCGGAACACCCGGTTTCCGGCGCAGTACTCTCACGCATGGAGGCCTGCGCGACATGATCTTCAGGACGATTCTGGAGGAACTGCGAAACCGCGGGGTGCTCAACATGGCCGTCGCCTATGCGGGCATCGGTTGGGCGATATTGGAGGTGCTCAGTGTTATCTTTGAGAATTTCGGCGCTCCCGCCTGGGTCCTCAAAGTCACTACGACATTGATCCTGATAGGCTTTCCAATCGCCTGCCTGTTGGCCTGGGCATTCGACATCACGCCCGAAGGCATCCGTGCCGTCGCTTTCACCCCCGGAAAGAAGGCAGGGCAACAGGCGATAAGCCTGGCTGATCGTACTGCCGTTGTCGAGCCGATCCAGCCGCCATCCGTCGCTGTGCTCGCCTTTGACAACCTCTGCGCTGACCCCGAACAGGCCTATTTCTCCGACGGCATCGCGGAGGACATCATCACCGATCTCTCCAGGCTTTCACAGTTACGGGTGATCGCGCGCAATTCAAGTTTCACCTACAAAGGCAAGCCGGTTGATGTGCGGCTGGTAGGCCATGAACTGGGCGCACGCTATGTGCTGGAAGGTAGTGTGCGCAAGGCGGGCCAACGTGTGCGTGTCGCCAGCCAACTTACCGACACGACCACCGGCACACTGGTCTGGGCAGAACGGTTCGATCGCGACCTGACCGACATCTTCGCCGTGCAGGACGAGATTTCCCTCGAGATCATCGAGGCGCTCAGGATCAAGCTGACGCCTGAAATGGAGGCACGTCTGACCCAGGGCGCCGCTGTCGATCTCGAAGCGCGCAACCTGTTCATAAAGGGGCGCGAACATGCATATCTGCTCACTGCCAATGGCAGCGCCGAAGCGCGCAAGCTGCTCGAACGCGCCATCGAAATCAGTCCCGGCTTTTCCTCTGCACTGGCCTGTATCGCCTTCACGCACGTTTGTGACTACGTCATGGGCCGGGGTGACGACCCGCAGCAGTCCCTCGTGTCAGGTCTGGCGATCGCACATCGTGCGTGTGCGCTGGACGACCAGGATCCTTACGCGCAGGTGTGGCTCTCGCTAGCCCTGCTGTGGAACCGGCAACACGACGAGGCGCTGGCCGCGGCGCGGCGCAGCCTGGACCTGACGCCCAGCCTGGCCGATGGCCATATGCAGCTGGCCAATCTCCAGTATTACATGGGGGATATCGATGGTGCACTGAAGTCACTCGACTCCTATATGCAGTTTGATCCGATGTATCTCGAGATCACGCTCTATTTCCTGGCCGAGGCGCAGGCGGCCTCGGGGCAATTCGAGACTGCGGTTAGCACCCTGAAGCGACGGCTCAAGCGCAATCCCCAGTCCGAAACATCGTATGCCTTACTCGCGTCCTGTTACGGTCATCTCGGAAGAATAGAAGAGAGCCGGCAGGCGTGGGCGCAGGTGCTCAAAATCGCGCCGGATTTTTCACTGGAACGGCGCCGGCAAGTTTTGCCCTACAGGACCCCCGAGATATTTGAGCGCCGCATCGAGGGACTACGCAAGGCAGGGTTGACAGTCTAATGCTGCCTCGACTCCATCCACGCGCTTTGGTTCTAACCTGATTGGCAGTGTTATGTTTGGGGTCACCCATTAGCCAGCCCGTGTCAATACCCTAAACAAATCTCTGCCAAAAAATAGCATTGGAAATGGCATTGCCATCGCCGTTAACGAATATCGCGCCATTTGCTCGGCGAAGGCTGGAATCTATCTCGTCACCAATCCATGTCACGTCAATTCCGACTTCCGGGCGAAAAGAGTCCTGCCGTTACCAGGTTGGTATCGGTAAATCAGAGCTACTCCCTTTACTAATGCCAGCTAAGCCAACATTTCAACTGCTGGCCTAATTCGAGAATGACCGCAGCCGATTCCGGTTGTACCCAGCATTGAAATTTAGGCTTAGCGAGAGACTGCTTAAAACCAGTAAGTTGCCATAGGATTCGTGCAGATTTTAGCAACACGCATAAACGGTTCCGGCCAATTGCAGTCATTGACCCTTCGAGACCCGTGATCCAGATCTATTAGCGAATCTCGGAGGGCCGGTGGTGTATACCGATTTCTAGCGGGTCTATTAGTCGTTGACGGGGCCAAACAAAAGTCTGACCTCCTTCAATGTTGTCAGGTCGTTTCAGTCCCCTGATTTTTGGCCGAAACCCGTGGGCAGCTTTATCCCGAGATTTTCCAGCAGAAACGCCCAATTGTCGGAGTAGTTTGCGATGACTTTGTCGGTCGGTACACCCGCGCCATGACCGGCCCGTGTTTCAATTCTGATCAAGACCGGAGCATCGCCGGCCTGAGCTTCCTGCAAGGCGGCAGCATATTTGAAGCTGTGCCCGGGTACCACGCGGTCATCCGTATCAGCAGTGGTAACCATGATGGCCGGGTAGACCGTGCCTTTCTGGATATTGTGATACGGAGAATATTTCAGCAGGGCTGCAAATTCTTCCGGGTCATCGGATGAGCCATAATCATCGGTCCAGAACCGGCCGGCCGTGAAATTATGGAAGCGCAGCATAT
>JBFZEL010000223.1:0-3613 GCA_041306925.1 Lysobacterales bacterium | reverse complement strand
CCTCAAGGCACTGGTTGCCGTGGAAGAAAAAGATATCCCCGATTTTTTTGCAATGGTGGAGCGCCAAAAAGGCCAGCTACGCCGGTATGAAAGCATGGGTAAACCCGTTGTCGCTGCAATCAATGGTGCTGCACTGGGTGGTGGTTTAGAGATCGCCCTGGCCTGCCATCACCGCATTGCCATCGACAGCCCGCAGGTTGAATTGGGTTTGCCGGAGGTGACGCTGGGACTATCACCCGGCTGCGGGGGTATCGTGCGTCTGGTTCGCCTGATTGGCCTGGAGAAAGCCCTGCCGATTCTTACCGAAGGCAAGCCGATGAAAGCGGCTCAGGCCCTTAAGGCCGGTATCGTCGATGAGTTGGCCAGCGACCAGGAAGACATGCTCAACAAGGCCAGGGCCTGGATTAAAGCCAACCCCGAATCGAAACAGGCCTTTGATCAGAAAGGCTTCAAAATCCCCGGCGGTACTGCAGCCACTCCGAATATTGCTGGCATGCTGTTTGTGGCACCTGCCCTCGCCTTCAAGAAAACCAAGGGCCTGTTGCCTGCACCTGTTACCATCATGGCCCTGGCAGCAGAATCATCGCTGGTTGACGTCGATACTGCATTAAGGATCGAAAGCCGTGGTTTGACCAAACTGGTTGTTACCCCCGCAGCAAAAAATCTGATCACTACATTTTTCTTCGGAATGAATGCGCTGAAAAGCGGTGAATCCCGTCCAAAAGATTTCAAACGCAGCAAGATTACCAAGCTGGGGGTGTTGGGCGCCGGGATGATGGGCCAGGGAATTGCTTATGTTGCGGCAAAAGCGGGCATCGAGGTCATACTGAAAGATGTATCCCTGGAAAACGCCGCTAAAGGTAAAGCCTACAGTGAGAAGTTGCTGGATAAAGCCATCTCGGGTGGCTTTAGCGACGCTGCAGCCAAGCAGAAACTGCTGAACCTGATCAGGCCAACGGCCAGCGCTGCAGACCTTGACGGCTGTGATTTGATCGTGGAGGCCGTGTTTGAAGACATGCAACTGAAAGCTGCTGTCACCAGGGAAACTGAAGGATATTTGCGGGACGCTGGGGTGTTCGCCTCCAACACATCCACGCTGCCGATTACCGAGTTGGCCAGATCTTCGGCCAATCCGGGAAAATTCATTGGCATACACCTGTTCTCTCCAGTCGATAAAATGCCACTGGTTGAAATTATTACCGGCCAGCAAACCACGGATGAAACCCTGGCCGCGGCCTTCGATTTTGCGCAGCAGATTGGCAAGGTTCCCATTGTTGTCAATGATTCCCGTGGCTTTTTCACTTCACGTGTTTTTGGTACTTACCTGGACGAAGGTTGCCGCCTGTTAACCGAAGGCGTTAACCCCCAGTTGATCGAGGCCTGGTCGAGCCAGGCAGGGATGCCCGTGGGGCCATTGGCGGTTCACGATGAAATCAGCCTTGCTTTAACCCGGACCGTTGGTGTCACCAACCGTCGTCTTGACACGGAGCGGGGCGAAAATTTTTGCGCCACCTCGCTGGTTTCAACCGCAGTGGCCAAGCGCATGGTTGAAGAATTTGAGCGCAAAGGAAAAGCCTACGGCAGTGGTTTTTATGACTACGCTTCAGATGGCAGCAAAAAATTATGGGTTGATCTTACGGCAACGTTCGCCCGCGGTGGTGAAGTTAAAATGCCCAGGGCGGATGTTCAGGATCGTGTTATTTTCCGCCAGGTGCTTGAGTCATTGCATTGCCTGGCAGAAGGTGTGTTCCGCAACCTGCGGGATGGCAATATCGGCTCGATCATGGGTATTGGGTTCCCGGCCCACACCGGCGGTGTTTTCCAGTACATCAATACTTACCCTATTGATGCATTCATCAAGCGTTGTCGCGAGTTGGAAATTCAGTATGGCGAGCGCTTTAAGGCCCCCGCCATATTGCTTGAGAAAGCCAGGCTTGGTCAGCAGTTTCTGTAAAAAAAGGGACCGCGAAGTGAGTGGCTTCTTCCCGGCTGGTTTGCCGGCAGATTGGTAGCAGGTTTATAGGTGATTTATGTTGCGTCCTCCTTTCACAGAAGAGCAGGAAATGTTTCGCGATGCGTATCGAAAATTTCTTGAAGCGGAATTGATCCCGCATCGTGATGAATGGTGGGGAACCGGTGTAATTCCCAAGGAAATATTCAAAAAGGCCGGTGAGCAAGGCTTCCTCGCGGTTTGGGTTGATGAAATCTATGGCGGCCTTGGTCTGAAAGACTTCCGTTTTGAGCAAATCATGATAGAGGAAATTGCACGCAGCCAGGAGACGGGCTTCATGAGCCCGTTGCACAGTCGCCTGATCGCTCCTTATATCGCGGATTTCGGGTCTCTGGAACAAAAACAGCGGTTTTTACCGGGGGTCGTCAGCGGTGACATACTGTTGATGATTGCGATGTCCGAACCGAATGCCGGTAGTGATCTGGCAAGTATGAAAACGCGTGCGCTTGAGCGGGGCGATCACTGGTTATTGAACGGCTCAAAAACCTGGATATCAAACGGTATTAACGGCAACCTGGCAATTGTTGCCGCTAAAACCGACCCGGAAAACCAGCGTGCTATCGGCCTGTTCCTGGTTGAAGAAGGTATGCAGGGGTTCAGCCGTGGCAAACCGCTGAAGAAAATGGGATTGATGTCTCAGGATACGGCTGAGCTGTTTTTCAGTGACGTTAAAGTGCCGAAGGAAAACGTACTGGGCAACCCCGCCAGGGGCTTCCACTACATGATGAAGAACCTCGCCGAAGAACGCCTGATCTGTGCCTGCCAGTGCATTGCCGCCTGCCAGACAGCATTCGATCTGACCGTAGAATATGTCAGACAGAGAAAAATGTTCGGTGGTGTTCTGTCCGATATGCAAAATACCAGGTTCAGCATGGCCGGACTTCGCGCCAAAATCGATTCCGCCCAGTGTTTTGTGGATCGTTGTGTCGAGGTTCACAACGCGGGTGGATTGACCAGTGCAAAGGCGGCCGGTGCAAAGCTGGTGTGTAGTGAATTACAGGCAGAAGTCGTCGATACATGTCTGCAGTTTTTTGGCGGTACCGGCTATATGGATGAATACCCGATCAGCCGTATGTACCGCGATGCGCGTGTCACCCGCATTTATGCGGGGGCCTCAGAAATCATGAAGGAGCTGATCTCAAGGGAGATTTTCCCGAGACAGCGTTAAGGAACCTCTGATTAATTCTGAGGTTCCCGCGAACCAGGGACGTGGCGCTCTGATAATACCAGGATGGCATTAATCAGCGCTTCCTTAACTTTGCATAGAAGGTAATGACCATGATCTATTCAGGCGAATCTCTCTCAGTTACAAAATCCGACAAGGGTGTCGCACATTTGATTTTCGACCGTAAGTCGGAGTCCGTTAACAAATTTGACCGCTTAACAGTTGCCGAATTTACCGCCGCACTGGATAAGCTGGACGTTACAACCGGTATCAACGGTTTGATTATCAGCAGCGCCAAGGGTGTTTTTGTTGTTGGTGCGGATATCGGTGAATTCACTGCAGTACTGAAGGAAACGGATGACCGGATTGCCGCGCACTTGCTGCCGCACAGTGATAACCTGCGGCGCCTGGAAAAACTTGGTTATCCGGTCGTGGTT
>JBFZEL010000222.1:0-3110 GCA_041306925.1 Lysobacterales bacterium | reverse complement strand
CGACGATGACGTGTTCGCGATTGGACTTGTTCCATACCGGGGTGATCTCGACACCCGCGTTCCTGGCATTGACGACAGCCTGTAGCTGGGCCTGACCCTGGTGAAGAAAACGGTCACCCATGCCAAAGCTGTATTTTTCGAGTTTCATTTTATGTCCTTTCAAATCAGATGGTCATGGCTGCATAGCCGCCATCGACGATAATTTCCTGGCCGGTAATGAACGAACCTGCGTTCGAGGCTAGCAACAGGGTCGCTCCGCCGAGTTCCTCCGGTTTGCCGAAGCGTTTCATCGGCGTGTGGCCCATGATCTGCCCCACCCGTTCGGGCGTCAGTACCTTACGGTTCTGTTCCGCGGGGAAGAAGCCGGGCACGAGGGTGTTGACGCGGATATTCTGCGTGGCCCATTCGCGGGCGAGGTTGCGGGAAATATTATGCACGGCAGCCTTGGTCATGGAATAGGTGAACACCCGTGACAACGGGATCACACCCGACATCGAGCCCATGTTGATGATCGAAGCTGCTATGCCGTTGTCGAGAAAATATTTTCCAAACACCTGGCAGGCGAGGAAGACCGACTTTGTGTTGATCGCAAAAATACGGTCGTATTCTTCCTCGGGGATTTCCAGGAACGGAGTGGGCGCATTGATGCCGGCGCCATTGATGAGTATGTCGCATTGCCCCGATCTTTCGATGACTTCGGACAGCAGTTTCTGCAGGCCGTCGCGCGTCTGGATATCCGCGGCAACGAAGTAGCCCGTGCCGCCTGCAGCCCGGATCTGTTCGAGCCGGGCAGCGGCTTTTCCCTGGCTGCGGCCAACCAGCACGACGCCGGCTCCCGCACCGGCGAGGGCCATCGCCATCGCGCCGCACAGCTCACCGGTGCCGCCGATGACAACGGCGGTTCTTCCCTGCAGTGAAAATAGTTCGTTTATAAAAGACATGATTCCCCGTTGCGTTCAGCGTCGTTTGTTCAGGCCGCATATTATCTTGAACAAATTACATACTATAAGGATAATGCTCTATGCCACCGGTGGCAATTAAAAATTGCAACAAACCGGCATGCAAGCCGGGCAGGGGTGACAAATCGTTGCCGGATGACAGGTTTTACCGGCAGGGTGGCGGGCTTATACGATTCAAGTACAATCAAACGGCGTCGCCGGACCCAGGGTGCAAATCAACAGGCAATTGACATGATTTATTACGAAGCAGGCTCATCGGAAACAGCGCTTTCCGCAGATGATTTGAAGCGCGGCATGGTTGCGGCCCTGGAAAAAATGGGAGAGGGGCAAAAAGTCCTCGTGGTGCCGCCCGACTATACCCGCTTGCCGTCACGTTCCGGCGAGGTGACCGAGTACTGCTGGGAATATCTCGGCGACAGGCTCACGGATATCCTGCCCGCGCTGGGCACGCACACACCGATGACCGATGCCCAGATCAGCCATATGTTCGGGCGCACACCCAAAAACCTGTTCAGGGTGCATGACTGGCGCAACGATGTCATTACGCTGGGTACGGTTCCGGCCGAATACATCAAGGAAGTTTCAGGTGGCGCCTGTGATTTCACCTGTCCGGCGAAGGTCAACAGATTGCTGGTCGAGGGTGGTTTTGACCTCATATTGTCCATCGGCCAGGTCGTACCCCACGAAGTGGTCGGCATGGCCAACTACAACAAGAACATATTCGTCGGCACGGGCGGCACGGAAGGCATACACAAGAGCCATTACATCGGTGCGGTCTACGGCATGGAAAGGATGATGGGTCATGCCGATACCCCCGTACGCAGGGTTTTCAATTACGCCTCCGAGCACTTTGCCAGGCATCTGCCGATCGTCTACGTGCTGACGGTTGTCGGTCTGAACAGGCAGGGCAGTCTGCAGACTTATGGCCTGTTCATCGGTGACGATTTCAGTGTGTTCGACAGGGCCGCAAAACTTTCACTCAAGGTCAATTTTGTAATGCTCGACAAGCCCCTGCAAAAGGTCATTGTCTGGCTTGACCCGACCGAGTTCAAAAGCACGTGGCTGGGGAATAAGAGTGTCTACCGCACGCGCATGGCGCTGGCGGATGGCGGCGAACTGATCGTGCTGGCGCCCGGTCTCGTCGAGTTTGGTGAAGACCGGCAAATTGACCGGCAAATCAGGAAATACGGTTATTTCGGAACGCCCCACACGCTGAAAATGGTCGAGGAGAACGAGGACCTCGCCAGTAACCTGGCGGCTGCGGCCCACTTGATCCACGGCTCATCCGAGGGCCGTTTCAATATCACCTACTGCCCCGGCAAAGGGCAACAGAACCTGTCACGGCAGGAGATCGAAAGCGTTGGGTTCAGGTGGGCGGATCTTGACGAGGTTACGGCTCGCTACAACCCCGCGACCATGAAGGATGGCTACAATACGCTACCGGACGGCGAGGAGGTATTTTATATTTCCAGTCCCGCCCTGGGTCTGTGGGCCTGCAAGGACAGGTTCACGTATTAACTGGCGGATCTCATGAAGGTCATCATCGATGACAAAATCCCTTATATAAAAGGTGCCCTCGAACCCTTTGCAGAAGTGCTTTACCTGCCGGGGAAACAAACGGGGCGTGACGTGGTTAAAGACGCCGATGCCCTCGTCACGAGAACCCGGACGATTTGCAGCAGGGAGGTGCTGGAGGGTTCGAAGGTAAAATTTATCGCCACGGCGACCATCGGTTTTGACCACATCGATACGGCCTATTGCAGCAGCGCCGGAATTGAATGGGTCAATGCGCCGGGCTGCAACGCGGAAAGTGTCAATCAATACATCGCCTCGGCCCTGGTCTCGTATGCAAGACGCAAGGGGTTGGTCTTGCAAGGCCGCACCATCGGTATCGTCGGCGTCGGGCAGGTGGGCTCCAGGGTGGCGAAAACCTGTGAAATCCTGGGCATGAATGTGCTTTTGAATGACCCGCCCAGGGCCAGGCTGGAAGGCGCTGCGCAGTTTGTTTCATTGCAGCGGATCCAGCAGCAGGCGGACATCATCAGCCTTCACGTGCCGCTGAACATGCAAGGCATCGACCGCACCTGGCACATGGTGGATGCGGCATTTCTGCGGGGCCTGAATCGCAAGACGCTGTTGATCAATACCTGC
>JBFZEL010000221.1:0-6794 GCA_041306925.1 Lysobacterales bacterium | reverse complement strand
AACACGACCTGGAGCAGGTCGGTATCGGTATCGGCGTGATGGCGCTCGCTATCGTCTTGACCGTGGTGTTGCTGGCCATCCAGCGCTATGTCATCCGCAAGACCGACTCAACCGCCATCCGTGCAGACTCGCTGCATTACCTGACTGACCTGCTGACCAACCTGAGCGTGCTGCTGGCACTGTACCTTTCGAGCCGCGGTTGGACCTGGGCAGATCCGGTGTTTGCCATCGCTGTGGCCATTTACATTTTATTCAGCGCCTTTCATATCGGCCACGATGCGTTTCAACAGCTCATGGACCGGCAGTTACCCGATGAAATCCTGCAACAGATCCGGGCCACGGCGATGCGCCACCCCGAAGTGACGGGGACGCACGAGTTGCACACGCGGCAGGCCGGTCATACGCGTTTTGTACAGATGCACCTGGAACTTGATGAAGCCATGTCACTCAAGCGTGCGCACGCAATTGCCGACGAGATTGAAAAGGAAATATTGGATTTTCTACCAGGCGCGGATGTCATCATCCACCAGGATCCGATCGACGATTCCAAAAAACGTCTGGCGAAAAAGACCTCAGGCTGACGCGCGACCCTTTAAAAATTTATCGATCTCAACCCAGGCCTCGACCGCTTGTGGAATCTGCGGGTCAAAGATCTGCCATATGTGCACCATGTCCGGCCAGGTCTGCAGTTTTACCGGCGACCCCGCAGCGCATGCCTTGTAGACGTAGCGGCGGGCGTCATCCAGCAACATCTCCGCCTCGCTGACCTGCACCAAGGTTGGCGGCAGAGCGGAAAGATCACCCAGCAACGGTGAAACCACCGGGCTGCATGGCCGTACCCTGTATGTGGAGTAGACATACCAGCTTTTGACGAACTGCGGCAGCCTGGTGAGTATTTTCATGAAAGGTTTCAGCATGATATCCGTGTCCAGATTATCCTTGAGACTTGCGCCTGAAAAGGTGATATCGGTCAGGGGAGACAGCGCCACCACGGCCTCCGGCGGACGCAGGCCGTTATCCCGGATCCAGGCGATCAGTGACAGGCCAAGATTGCCTCCGGCGGAATCTCCGCCGATGAATAATTGCCGTAATTCCCCGGGGCCATCGGGTCCATTGTGCAGAATCCAGTGGTAGGCTGTCCTGCAGTCTGCAATACAGTCGCTGTAATGATGCTCGGGCATCAGGCGGTAATCGATGGCGAGCACAGCGCAGCCGGTAATTTCTGCAAACTTGCTGGTGATGGTGCGGTGACTTTTCGGGCTGCCCACCACGAAGCCGCCGCCATGGATATAGAGCACGCGCCGGTTCCTATCGGCACCCGGCGCAATCACCCATTCGGCCGGTATGCCGCCGGCATCCGTGGGAAAAAATTCACTCTTGAATTCATGTCCATCGCTGATGGTGTCAAATGCTGAACGCGCAGCCTGCAGATTCTGATGGCTTCTACCAATCGAGATCCGCAGCGTGAGTTCCCTTACGGTTTTAACCAACTGCTGGAACTCAGGTCCAGGTCCACCGGGACGGATGAAACGCTGCACTGCTTCGGGGTCGGTTGGAGGAGGGTACGTTTCGACCCCTTGACCACGCAGGTAAAGCCGCTCAAAACCCCAGAGAGCAAGCACGAGTAAAATAAATCCGCCCAACAGATACATTACTTACTCCCGGAAACAAAGTAGAATCATCATTTCAGCAAACGTACTATTTTAAGCTAATTCGCAGGCGAGATTAATCGGTATCGGGAGTTCGTTGAAGTGACAGTAGAACTTAGCAAAGAACCGATTTCCAAGGTTGATACCGCCTGGTTGCGCATGGATCAGCCAACCAACCTGATGATGATCAATGGAGTCATCATGCTGGATGAACAGCTGGACTATGCCAGCGTGGTCAGGACGATCGAACAGCGTTTTCTCGCCTTCAGACGATTCCGTCAAAAAGCGGTAGATGGCGCAAGGGGTGCTTACTGGGTCATCGACGAGGATTTTGATATTTACCAGCACGTGCGCCGGATGGTTTTGCCGGGTGCGGCGGATCGCGCTGAACTCATACGCATGGTTTCGGACCTGGCCAGTACGCCGCTGGATAGGTCACACCCTTTGTGGCAGTTTCATGTCGTCGAAAACTACGACGAAGGACCGGTCATCATTTCCCGCATCCATCATTGCATTGCCGATGGCATCGCGCTGGTCCAGGTTTTTCTTTCGCTCACCGATCCGACCCGGGAGGGGCGGCCTTCCGCAAAGGAGCCGGAAGTATGGAAGCAACGCCGGGCGAAGGAGGCCAAGGTTTTTCAACGTCTGCTCGACCCGGCACGCGGCGGTCTGGATTTTGCCGCATACCTCGGTCAGCGGCTGGCCGAAGAAGGCAGAAAAATACTTCAAAACCCGGCGGTCGCGGGCGGTTACGCCGTCATAGCCGGCGAGATTGTTCGCGAACTGGTGCATTCACTGACCCTTGAAGACGATCCGATTACCCGTTTCAAGAGACGCCTGGGCAAACGTAAGCAGGTGGCGTGGGCCGAGCCGTTACCCCTCGATGAGGTCAAGGCTGTCAGCAAGGCGTTTGGATGCACGGTCAACGACGTACTCATCGCGTCAGTAACCGGCGCGCTCAGGCAGTACATGATTTCCGTCGGTGACGACCCCGATGAACTGCCGGATATCCGCGCCACGGTTCCGGTCAACCTGCGTCCGCTGGAGCACGCGCAGGAACTGGGTAATCACTTCGGCCTGGTATTTCTTTCCCTGCCGTTGAGCATCGATAGCCCGCTGGAAAGACTGTACGCCGTTACTGACCGGATGAACGAACTCAAGTCATCGAAGCAGGCCACCGTGACACTTGGGTTCCTCGCCGCACTGGGCATGGGTCCTTCGGCCGTGCAAAAACCGGTGCTGGACTTGCTCAGCAAAAAAGCGACTGCCGTGCTGACCAATGTGCCGGGGCCGCAAAAGCCGTTATACCTGGCAGGCGCAAAGATCAAGGAAATGATGTTCTGGGTGCCGCAAAATGGCAGTATCGGACTCGGCATCAGCATTCTCAGCTATAACAGTAAGGTGTTTTTCGGCTTGATCAGCGACCACCGGCTATTACCGGAACCTTCTGCCGTTATTTCCCGGTTCAAAAAAGAATTCGAAAAACTCCTCTACCTGGGCATGATGTTGCCTCTGCAGGGCCGGCCGGACCCACAGACTGCGAAAGACCTGCTGAGCATTTCGACCGGGCGCGATTAGACCGCCTATTCCAGCTCTGCAAGCGCCGCTTCGACATCCAGCTTTTCCATCGCGTCCGTGGGTTCCAATTCACTTGCCGTGACATAAAGATCGGTGACTTCATCGAGTCTTTCGTCCCCGAAAAGCAGGTAAAGTCCGTTACCGTATTCGATATGGGCAATCGGCGAATGAGGTGTCAGTTCCAGGGCGCGCTCGAAGTGCTCCAGGGCTTTGGCTGCACTGGCGCCATAAGTCATCTTTCCCAGCATCTTGCCAACCTTGTTGATGATTTCCGCATGGTACATGCCCATTGCGGTATGCGCTTCGGCATGATCCGGCTCAAGCTCGAGCGCATTTTGCAGACTGGTTTGAATTTTCCCCCCGATGCCCTGGCTGAGCGCCTTGATGACTGAAATGCTCTGGCTGTAGCGTCCGAGGTTGAATGCATGGAAATAGTGGCTGTTGGGGTCATCAGGCAATGCCTGAATCGCGGACTCAGCACGCTTGATTGCGGTCAGGTAACAGGCTTGTTGTGTCCCTTCATCCTCTTCCAGATAGGTTGCATAGACTCCCGCGGCCTTGTTTGCCGGGGCGTGCGCCAGCTGGCCGCATTTTTCAGACAGACTGACAGCCTTTTGAAAATCACCCGAATGAAAACAACGCCAGGCATCCTGGATGATTTCCGCCAGGGCGGCAAAATCATTATTGAATTTCCCTGAAGCAGCTTCAGGCGCCTGCTCCAGGGTCCGTTCGACCCAGTCAGCGTCGGGGAATTCAACGCAATCCCCGCGGTGCAGATCGGGCCAGCATTCAAGCAGGCGATGGCCTTTATACAAAAAATCAGAGTTATTGTGAGGAAAACTGTTCCATCGTGACATAGGGTTCGACACCGAAATGGTTGGGGGCAGCAAAGCGAAACCCTGACGCTGCAGTTTCGCTTCTCTAGTGTGTTTACTCTAAAACCCGAGCCTAGCATAACACCATCAATTTTCAATCCTCACTGGAGCAAGGAGTTCAAAATGGTTAGCAAGACATTGAAAAAGAAAGTACCCGCAAAACAGGCCAAGCGCGTATTTGAAGTACCGGTCGTAGATTCGGCCAAGGACATTTTTTTTGCAGGCCTGGGCGTGTTCTCCGTGGCACAGCAGGAAGGAGAAAAACTGATCGGTCAGGGCACCAGGCTGTTTGACAAGCTGGTTTCAGAAGGTGCCCGGATAGAAAAGAAATCCCTCCATTTCGCCGAAAATACCGTCAGTGATATCAAGACCGATGTTGAAAAGAGACTCGAGGGTGTACGTCAACAGGCCAATGAAAACTGGGATCAGCTCGGCAATATGTTTGACGAACGTGTACCAGCAGCGCTTGAGCGTCTTGGCATTCCAACATCCAGGGATCTGGAAAGGCGCATGAAGGATATGTCTGCGAAGGCCACCAATAACCTGAAGGGACTCGAGAAAGTCGCCCGCGATGCGTCCAATAACTTAAGCAAGCTGGAAAAAGAGTTTACCAAGCGGGTCAAGGTAGCGCTTGAAGGCCTGCAAGTACCGAGCATGGATGCGTTGAACAAGCTGAGTGAAAGCGTGAAAAAGGCATCTCGTGATTCCGCCGACAACCTGGGCAAGCTGGAAACCATGATCGAACAGCGAGTTGCGAGCGTATTTGGAAAACTGGAAGCCTCCACTGCCAAGGAATTCAAGAAACTCAACACCGATATGGCGGATGTGTCACGACAGGTGACTGACAATTTTGGCAAGCTCGAAAGCGTCGTTGAAAAGCGTGTCAGGGTGATCCTGGATGGCCTGGGGATTCCAAGCCCAGACGACTTCAGTAAGCTGACCACTGAGCTGAATAAACTCTCCATGAAGGTTAGTGAATTGGATAAACAACTGAAGGACAACGCGAAAGCGGTCGCGGCCAAGCCTGAAAAGTCACCTGCGCCAAAGGCTGCAACCGGCATGACGGTCGCCGAGAGAAAGAAAGCCGCTGAAGCCATCAGCATGATGAAGCCGGCAAACAAGCCGGAGACGGCAGGCGGGTGAGTTACCGGCGCGGACAGGACCGGATGAAACCGGTCCTGTTTATCGGCGAAATCCGGTTATTAGTGTGTTTGCTCTAAATAGGATACCTAGCATGCACATGTCACTTAATTGATGCTCAGTCGAGCAAGGAGTTTGAAATGGCAAAGAAGATTTTAAAAAAGAAGGTTATGAAGAAGGTACAGACCAAAACCGCGGCAGCAGGTTATGCCGCACCGGTAGTTGATTCAGCACGTGAAATTTGGCTCGCCGGTCTGGGTGCATTTTCCTATGCACAAAACGAAAGCGGCAGGATCATTGAGCAGGGCAACAAGCTGTTTGAAAAGCTGGTTGCTGAAGGCGTGAAACTGGAGAAAAAGGGTCGTAGCGTTGCCGAATCCGCCGTTGGTGGTTTTAAGGAAGAGATGGAATCAAAAGTAGGTGCGGTTCGTAAGCAGGCTGTCGATAACTGGGACAAGCTGGAAACGATTTTTGAAAACCGCGTCGCGCGGGTTCTGGGTCAGTTGGGTGTTCCGACGGCCGAAGATGTCAAAAAGCTTTCTGAGCGCGTACAAACCCTGGCAAGCAAGGTGACGGCCATGACCCAAAGCGAAAAGCCGGCCAAGGCTGCCGCTGCAAAACCAGCCGCCTCTAAACCTGTGGCCAAGAAAGCACCAGTTGAAAAACCGGCTGTCACGAAAGTCGCTGACAAACCATCTGCCTAAGCAAGCAATCTAGTCCCCCTTCCCACAATGGGAAATTTGGGCCGACACCCCGTCGGCCCTTTTTTTTATGTTCAGGATGAACGGTACACCGCGGGCGCAGGAAGCGCAGGAGCGGTGCCTCTCTGGTTAGCACGGCGTGTCCGCATGGATGCGCAATGACTTTGCCCCCAAGCGGGTTTTTTATGGGGTGTTTGTGTTGGGCACTTGTATACTTATTGAGCCCTTTTGGAAAATCAGACCCGGCGATGGCTTCTGCATGACGAAAAAACAGGGAGTGTTCAACTGCAGATCCCCACGGAGTGGGGTTACCGGACGTCTGTTCCCTGTGGTTCTGAGCATGCTTCTGTCTGCCTGCGCAACCGCACCGCCGGATGACAAGGTGGATAACTACTGGGACGGGTATACGACGGTCGCCATCTCCCCGGGCGGGAAAATCGTCGCCGCCGCCAATCGTATGGTAGTGGTGCTTTTTGATATTGAAGCACGCCGCCAGGTGGGCTGGTTCTGGGCTGTTGACAGCAAGGGTAAAAGTTTCAGGCTGCCACGGACAGGTCTTGGTGACACACTTGAATTCATTGATGAGAACCACATCGTGACCACCGGCATGGGTGGAATGGCCACAGTTTGGGACATTAGGAACGGGCGGAAAACCCTCCAGATCGACCTGCCCGACAATGGCAATCATGCCATCAGCGTTGCCTGGTCGCCGGTTTCCAGGCAATTGGTGCTTGGCACCCAGGACGGCACCATCGTGACTTATAAGCTCAAAGAAAATAAGTTGAGCGAACCGCAATTTCTCCTTAGCCACTTGGGCAGGGTGAATGACGTGGTTTTAAGTGATGATGGCA
>JBFZEL010000220.1:0-3337 GCA_041306925.1 Lysobacterales bacterium | reverse complement strand
CACAAACGGCATGCTTAGCATAAAATGTGGCTACGCTTGGGACGGTCCATCAGGGCCAACAATAGACACGCAGAACTTCATGCGCGGGTCGCTTATTCATGATGCTCTTTATCAGCTTATTAGTGAAGGGCATCTCACCGAAGTGCCACACAGGGAACAAGCAGACCGCTTGCTTAAAGAACATTGCATAGAAGATGGCATGTCATCAATCCGGGCATGGTGGGTATATCACGGCGTAAGACTGGGCGGCGGCCCGGCCCTTGATCCAGACAGGCAGCGTCCGATGAAACAGGCCCCTAGAGGTTGCGAGTGATCGTACCCAACCAGGTACTCCAGCCGACCGTTTTGCCGCCGCTTTGCTACGGCAAAACGGCGGCTGAGTTTGGGCGTTATCCCGCCGAGCAAGGCGATGGGGCGGACTAATTCCGGGGACAGTTTACTTAATTCTATAACCAAGAAACACGGAGACAATGCCTAACCTTCTGCCAAAGAGCGAGCGCGCGCCACGGGCGTCGTGCTATTTCGCAAGTTCCATAGGGGCGTACGCCGCCTTGGGCTCTGACGTAAGGCTCTCTTGACAGCGACCCCCATGATGGAGCATCTCGCACAAATCCTCTTGCTTCTGGCCGTGGCGATAGCCGTCGTGGTTACGTTTCAGCGTCTACATATCCCGACTAGCCTGGGATATTTGCTGGTGGGCGTGATTCTCGGGCCGCATACGATGGGGCCGACAGTCTCTGTGCCGGAGTTTGTAACGCTCGCCGAATTCGGCGTCGTCTTCCTGCTGTTTACGATTGGGCTTAATTTCTCCCTGCCGCAATTGCAGGTGTTGCGGCACCAGGTTCTGGGACTGGGAACCGGGCAGGTCGCATTCACAACCTTGCTCGTTGGAACCATCGTGTGGCTCGCAGGGCTTCCCGTCGCAGCCGCGTTCGTGTTCGGTGCCGTCTTCGCCCAGTCGTCGACTACCATTATTGCCAGCCTGTTGACCGAGCAGGGTGAGGGAAACACTCAGCACGGCCGCCTCGGACTCGCGATGTCTGTTTTTCAGGACGTCACCGCCGTTCCTTTTCTGGTGATCATACCCGTGCTGGGCATGTCGGTCGCTGCGGATGTGCTGGCGGGCACTCTGGGGTGGGCGCTCGCGAAAGCCGTTTTCGCATTCACGCTCGTGTTTGTTGTGGGGCGCTGGTTGCTGCGACCGCTGTTTCATCTTGTTTCCGAGCGCCGGTCTGTCGAGATGTTCACGCTGGCAGTGCTGCTGGTCATCTTACTCGCCGCATGGACCACAAACAGCCTTGGGTTGTCGCTGGCATTCGGGGGATTTCTAGCGGGTATGATGCTGGGGGAAACGGAGTTCCGCCACCAGGTGGAGTCGAGCATACGCCCCTTCCGTGATGTGCTGCTGGGTTTATTCTTTATCGGCATCGGCATGCGTTTCGATCCGGCCGCGATACCACCCATATGGTACTGGACCATACTCGGCGCTTTGCTCATTCTGGCGAGCAAGACACTGATTGTCGCCGCAATGGTCCGCAGGATCGTGGTTGACACCCAGGTCGCGTGGCGCACCGGCTTGTTGTTGAGCGTGGGCGGTGAATTCGGCCTCGCCCTCATTGCCATAGCATTGGATGCCGGCGTAATCGACATGCAACTGGGTCAGATTGCGATAACATCAGTGCTTCTCTCGATGATCGCAGGCGCAGTTCTGGTTCGCTTTAACGGCGCCATTGCGGCCCGGCTGGTAGGAACCCCGCGCGCTGAAGCTCCCGCTATACCGGAGTTACTTGAAACGCCGGAACAACAGGTCGTGATCGGTGGTTATGGCCGCGTAGGCCACACCATCGCTGTACTATTGCATTCAAGCGGTATTCCGTTCGTGGCCTTTGACACTGATCGGAGGCGAGTGACACAGGGAAGATCGGATGGTCACCCGGTATCGTATGGTGACATCTCCGATCCGGGATTGCTGGCCGCCATTCATGTGGAACGCGCTTTACTGGTCGTAATTACCGTTGACAACTCCACCCCGGCATTGGACACGATTTCCTATTTGCGCAGAACCTGTCCACAGGTGCCGGTCATCGCGCGGGCACGGGATCTCGAAACAAGTACACGGCTGCTTGATGCCGGCGCTATCCACGCGTATCCAGAAACAATTGAAGCAAGCCTGCGCCTCGGTGCGACGGCTCTGCAGATACTTCATGTTCCGTCTGACGATATCGATCAGGTAGTCCAAGGCGTGAGAGATTGGGGCTACAAGCCGGTGCTGGAAGATGAGCGGGACAAGCAGTAGAAAGAATTCAATCTGGCGCCTTGTACGCACCGCCGGTCGCGTTGCTGGCGTCTGGAGATGGAGGTTAATACTATGAAGCTGTTCAAGAATATTTTCTACGTCGCCGAAGCAGCGGTTGTGCAGGGACCAGCGATGGCGCGGGCAGTGTCGCTGGCGGAAAACAATCAGGCAGACCTGACAGTCATTGATATAGTTCCGGTCATCACGGCCGGTATCGGTATCCCAACCGGCGGGCCTACCTCCATCGAATTACAGTCAGCCATGGTGAGTAAGCGCCGACAAGAACTAGAGTCCTTGGTCGCGCCCTACAAGCAACGCCTAACTATCAAGATCGACGTGCTGGTTGGTCAAACGTTTCTTGAAGCCATTCGCTTTGTTTTGCGCAATCAGTATGATCTGCTGATCAAGCCCGCCGAGAATCCCAACTACATCGAACGGCTGTTTGGCAGCGACGACATGCATTTGCTGCGCAAATGTCCCTGTCCGATATGGTTAACGCGGCCAGAGGATAAGGCGAATTACGCGTGCATTCTGGCAGCAGTTGATTTCAACCTGGACATGACCAACACAGTTGAACAGATCCTCAATCAACAGATTCTTGAACTTTCCAGTTCGCTCGCGTTGTCCGACTTTGCGGCATTGCATTTCGTTCATGTCTGGGATGCCCCTGCCGAGATGATGGTGCGGTCATGGGCCGACAATCCGGATGAAGCCGGCATGAGTTATGTTGAAGGTGAACGTTCACGGCATGAAAGGGCCTTAAACCTACTTTCAGATCAGCTAAGAGACCAAATAGGCAAAGAGGCTTACGATCATCTTTCTCCTCAATTTCATTTGCGCCGCGGAGCTGCCTCCATTGTCATACCGGAAACAGCGAAGCAGTTGCAGGCCGATCTGGTGGTGATGGGAACAGTTGCCCGGACAGGCATAGCTGGATTGCTCATCGGTAATACTGCAGAAGCCATTCTCGAACAATTGCAATGTTCCGTGCTCGCCGTAAAACCTCCTGGCTTTGTCTCCCCGATAAAGCTATCTGAGTAG
>JBFZEL010000219.1:0-7379 GCA_041306925.1 Lysobacterales bacterium | reverse complement strand
TCAGTATCAAGGGTGCGTTTCAACTTTCAAAGGTTATTTTTCTGCTTCTTCTTCTGTCCTTGTTTGCGGCGGGTAACGCACAGGCAAGGAAACCAGCACCAGACCCCGCGCCGGTTGCCGTGGACAATCTGGCATCATGGATTTTCGATCTTGATAATACAGGTATCATGGAAGAATCCCCACGCTTGTGTAAATTGAGCCAGATGGCGCTGGATGAAACCAGTGGTACTTATAGCTGTGAGTTGAACGAAGAGAATATCCTTTACGACTTTACCAATATGGATTCCATACCGATTCACCGCAGAGGCGATGATTGGCGGTGCGATTCTCGTAGATTCTGGGCGCATGCCGAGCCTGACGTGGAGTATTCTTTCAGTTGGAACGGAGACTGCACTCAAGGTTGCCCGGTAACCATTGTCAATACTTTTAGCAATACCGGGACCATAGGCGGGTCAGTGAGCCGCACGACCCTTCAAGGCTTTGCGATGGCGAAGACCGAGACAGAATTTAATCCGTTCACGACATCGAAATCGTTAACCGTTGACTATCTGCATCTCACCTTATATGGTGGTGGTAGCGGGGCTAAGGTATTGGCAGTTTGCAAACTGACTCCGCGTGCAGGTTCAGAGGTTAAGTTTGTTACTACACCAGCGCCAGTTTATTGAATAGCCTGCTCTCATAATAGCTGGTTTGGTTTCCAGTAAAACCGCCCGAGTTGCGCAGTAATAAGGTGTTTACTCGGGCGGCGTCTTTTTGCGGTCAGGGTTTCTGATCCAGGCGCTTTGCAATCAGACAGCTTTGAGGTGCGGTTTATGCCAATGACATCCCGGGAGCGTGTGTTGGCCACCATCAACCACGCACAGCCCGACCGCGTTCCGCTGGTCATTGGCGTGAGCAATGCGACCGGCATCAAGATGAAACCCTACCAGGGGATCAAGCGCATCACCGGGATCCAGGCCCCGGATCGATACCTGTACGACTGGCCCGAGCTTGGCACGGCCGAAATTGATGAACAGACGATGCGCCGCCTGCACAGCGATGTCCGCGGCGTGCTGGACCTCGAGCCCGAAAAGGTGCGTCAAGGTAACCGCGACCGTGAACCCCATAGCGACTGTATCGATTCCTGGGGTGGCGGCCAGACCGAAACATCTCCCGGTGACTGGTATCCGGGTATCCATCCGATCCGCTGGGCCAAGACAGCTGAAGACCTCGAAGCCTACACGGGCTGGCCGGATATGGACGACCCGAGCCGTATCGCCCATGTCAGGGAGCAGGCCCGGGTTCTTGCGGCAGACAACCGCTACGCCATCCTCGCGACCCCCTGGCTGTTGTTCCCGTTCGAACGCGCCCACGCCATGCAGGGCATGGAAACCTTCCTGATGAACATGGCCATGGACCGGGATTTTGCACGGGTCCTGCTGGATAAAATTGCCTCTTACTGCAAGCGACTGATGGGGCGGTTCCTCGAGCAACTCGGTGATAACGTCGACATCATCAAGATCGGTGATGATCTCGGCACCCAGGCAAGCCTGATGATCTCGCCGAAGATGTACCGGGAAATCCTCAAGCCGGTGCATGCGGATTTCATCAGTTTCATCAAGGCAAGAACCCGCGCCAAGGTGCTTTTTCATTCGGACGGTGATGTGGAACCCCTGATCGGGGACTTCATAGAAATCGGTGTCGATATCCTGAACCCCATCCAGACATCGGCGGGCAGGATGTCAGATTTGCATTCCCTGAAGAAGCGTTACGGCAACAATATCGTGTTTTGCGGTGGCATCGATTCACACCGCGTCCTGCCGCACGGCACCGTTGCCGAGGTTCGCGAGGAAGTCAGACGTGTCATCCAGGCGCTCGCACCCGGTGGTGGCTGCATGCTCGGTGCCGTGCATACGGTGATGAACGACGTGCCGCCCGAAAACGTCCTGGCCATGGTGGATGCGGTGGAGGAGTTTGGCTATTACCCGTTGAAGTGACGGTTCCCATCGTGTTTTGAATCAGTGGAACATTTGACCTGGTACTAAATTTTCAAATCCTGAAAATTGGCTCCGATTGGTGCGCCAGCGGTATGTAGTGCCTCCTTTCTGGACACGCCACAAGTACGTCCCTGTAGGCTCGTTCTCGACTCCTGTCTCGCACGGTCCAGAAACGAGGCACTACACACCACTGGCTCGAGTGCTGCACGTCGGTCAGTGACTTCAGATTGATGCAACTGCCTGGATGAAGATGTTAACGCCGTGCGATTTAATTCTATAATTTTCCAGGTAATTTTTCGGCGATGTCGTTCGTCCGGATCGTGCCGGCCTGTATGACTTTGGCATTGATGCCCCGCAGGTTGAGTTGCTTGCCGATGCCGGAATTGACAAACAGCATCGCGTCCCTGCCAAACCTGGCGACGAATTTCTTGCAACCGGTATGCGGGGGAGCGGTTACTTCGATGACGGCGGAGCCGATCGATAATCTTGTGCCGGGCGGCAGGTTTTCAGGACTCAGATCCATGTCGAGATAAAGCTGGTCGCCAGCCAGCGCCCAGCGTTGAGGGTCCTGCGCAACCAGCGCGATCACGCGTGCGTTCATGATGTTGATCTGCATTTCCGGGTGTGCGCTGCCGTCTGCGGTCGAGCGGCTGCCGCGGGCGAGCCAGTTATCCCCGACGAGACCCTGGGACGGGTCCAGAACGCCCTCATCCAGCACTTCCCTCTGGTCGGTTGCAGGCCTTCTGACAATCAGCTTCAACACGCCGCTGTCTGCTGGCGATTTGCGGATCTCGTCCAGGCCTGCCGTCAGCTCTTCCGCTGTCAAGTGTCGCATCAATCTGTACCCGCCCTCGGCAATAGCCATGCATCAGGGATCCTTTCCAGGCTGCCAACGTACACGATATTGGCACACACACCAAGTAAATTGTGAAACACCCGCCCCGGCACATTAAAATTCCAGTTTTGGCGTGAACACCAGGCCTGGAAATGGTATGTTGATCGCGCCTCACCCGGGGGTGGGACACAGTAACAGGCCGAGCGTAAATTCTGCCCAACATGGCCCAAAAAAATGCAAAACACCGATACAGTGATAACACCCATATGCGACATCCGCGGACCGGGGCCCTGGGCTGCGATGGCCGGCCGGGTGGTGAGCGTGCAGGGTGTTGCCACGGGTCTGAGCAGGCACGGCTTTTTCATTCAGAACGTGCGGCGGGGTCCGCACCTGCAAATATCCGATGCCTTGTTCGTATTCAGCCCGAAATGGCCGGCGCCCATCGGTGCGCTGCTGGAAGTCAGCGGCAAGGTCCAGGATTACGTCAAGGAGGACGGCGGCAAACCCGTTACCCAGATCAGGCTGGAAAATGTCCGGGTGCTGAAACAGCGCGGTCCTCAGATCAAACCGTTTGAACTGACCGCGGACAATGTGCCGGCCGATACGGCCGCGTTGGCCGCGTTCTTGAATGGCCTGGAAGGCATGCTGGTGACCATCGCGGCGGGTCAGACCTTTATCGCACCGAGCAACCCGTTCGGTGACTACGTCTTGATACTCGACGGCGAAGGGCCTGTAGAGGGCGTGCGCAGGTCAGAGCAGGGCGGTGTGCTGGTTGAGCACCAGAACCCGTTGCGCTGGTATCCGGGTTTCCGCCTAAGCAATTACGAGATCGCGCCGCGCGTCAACGTCGGTTCAAAGCTGTTGTCGCGCGTCACCGGTCCACTGAACTATCGTGTCGAAGCCTTCCAGGTTGCGGTCGCCCACCCCATCGAAGTCGGGTTCAACGAAATTCCTTGGTGCATAGGCCAGCTTAAAACCGAAGCGGGTCACCTGACCATCATGACCATGAACGGCTTCAACCTGGACATGCATGTCGAGTCTGCCGAACGGGTGAAAAACCCCCGGCAGGACATCGATGACGACTGGGGTGACGGCCGTTTCCTGACGCTGGCAAAGGCTGTGGTCGAGCAGGCCGGAGTGCCCGACATCGTCGCCCTGCAGGAAATCCAGGACAACGACGGCGCGGAGATCAGCGTGGTGGTGGATGCCAGCGATACCTACCAGGGCTTGGTCAGGACGATCAGGCAATTGTGCGGCGTCGAATATCACTGGGTGGATATTCCACCCGGTGTCGGTACGGACGGCGGGCAACCCGGTGGCAGTATCCGCAATGGCTTTCTGTACCATCCCGGCCGCGCCGAACTGCTGCAGGAGTCGGTACGCCTGATCGGGGTCGACGATCCGGCGTTCGAGGACTCCCGCAAACCGCTGGTTGCGCACTTCAGGGAAAAAACAACCGGCTTTGTGTTGGCATGCGTCAATGTTCACCTGGCTTCGAAGCGTCATCAGCGCAGTATTTTTGCACCCGAACAACCGGGTTTTGACGCCAGGCTGCCTATCCGGGTCCGGCAGGCGGAGATCATCACGGAACAGCTCGCGATCATGCGCGGGCAGGGATTGGATTATTACGTCACGGGCGATTTCAACGACACCGAGGAGAGCCAGACATTGGCTGCGATCACGGCAGACAGCAGTGTGAACCTGGTCAAAACCCTGCCGGCGGAGCAGCGCTATGACTACAACCACCGTGGCAAGCTACAGGTGCTGATGCACGGTATCGTACCCAAAAGCCTGGCCGGAGGTCGCGCCGGCTACGAGATCATCCACGGCAATGAATTGCTCGGCATCAAGCCCGGCCAGACGACTGACAAGCCCAGCGACCATGCCTACGTGCTGGCCAGGATCAAGCTGTCATAACGCCTGTTGCAGAGCCGCTGTCCTGTGACCGGAAAGGGCGTACATGTTACAATTCGCCGGCCGGATCAATACCCCTTTAGCTACCAAAAAGAGCACAGAAATGAAAAAGAACGTGATCATAATTGGCGCCGCGGGCAGAGATTTTCACAATTTCAATACCTGCTTCCGCGACAACGGCAACTACAACGTGGTTGCCTTCACAGCCGCCCAGATTCCTGATATCGACGGCCGCAAATACCCCGCCGAACTGGCAGGAGCGTTGTACCCCGACGGTATTCCCATTTATGCAGAAGAGGACCTGACGCGCCTGATCGGTGAGGAGCGGGTTGACGACTGCGTGTTTTCCTACAGCGATGTCACCTATCAGAAGGTCATGAGCATGAGCGCGCTGGTCAACGCCGCCGGCGCCAACTTCGTCTTGCTCGGACCCGATGCGACCATGCTCAGCTCAAACAAGCCCGTCATCGCCGTCGGCGCCGTGCGCACCGGTTGCGGCAAGAGCCAGACGTCCCGGAAGATCATCAAGTACCTGATGGGCAAGGGTCTGAAGGTTGTCGCAGTGCGTCACCCCATGCCTTACGGCAACCTTGTCAGGCAAAAGGTCCAGCGTTTCGCGACCATCGCCGACCTTGCCAGACACGAATGCACGATCGAGGAAATGGAGGAGTACGAACCGCACGTCGAGCGTGGCAACGTGATCTATGCGGGGGTCGACTACGAAGCCATTTTAAGGGCCGCCGAGAACGACCCGGACGGCTGCGATATCGTCATCTGGGACGGTGGCAACAACGACTTTCCATTTTATAAGCCCGATCTGAATATCACCGTCGTCGACCCGCACCGTGCGGGCCACGAGTTGCGCTACTACCCGGGTGAGGTCACACTGAGACTCGCGGACGTGGTGATCATCAACAAGATCGACACCGCCGGACCCGAGGGCATACAGCTGGTCAGGGAAAATATCCGCAAGGTCAATCCAAACGCTACCGTCATCGATGCCGCTTCCCCCATCGGGGTGGACGACCCGGCCCTGATCAAGGGCAAGAAAGTCCTGGTCATCGAGGATGGTCCGACCCTGACCCACGGCCAGATGACCATCGGCGCGGGCACCGTCGCCGCGCACAAGTACGGCGCGCTGGAATGTGTCGATCCGAGGCCGTTTATCGTCGGCAAACTGCATGAAACCTTCGACACCTACCCCGGCATCGGCTCACTGTTGCCGGCGATGGGTTACGGTGAACAGCAGACCCGGGATCTCGAAGCCACGATCAACAACACCGAATGTGATGCCGTCGTGATCGGTACGCCGATCGATCTCAACCGGGTGGTCAGGATCAACAAGCCCAGCACCCGCGTCTATTACGATTTGCAGGAGATCGGTCATCCGGATCTCGCCACCGTGCTGGATGAATTTTTGGACAGGCTGAAAATTTCCGGATAAACAGGACGGATTATTCACCCAGCAAATGCATCGCCACCTGACGGCTGTGCCGCTGGTGGCGGTGTTCAAACAGGTAGATACCCTGCCACGTGCCGAGGACGAGACGGCCGTGTTGCAGCGGGATCGTCAACTGCACCTGTGTCAACGCCGATTTGATATGCGCGGGCATGTCATCGGGGCCCTCGGCACGATGCCGGTAAAGGCCGTTCTGCGGTGCGATACGGCTGAAAAAATCCTGCAGATCGCGACAGACATCAGGATCGGCATTTTCCTGGATCGTCAGTGACGCCGAGGTGTGGCGGACAAACAGGGTCAGCAGGCCATCCTGCAAGGCCTGTTGCCGGCACCAGTCGCGGACCCGTTCGGTGATGTCGTAAAGACCTGGCCCGTTGGTGTCGGTGCTTAATGTGTGCGTTGCCTGCCGCATCCGCTTAGAATAACAAAAGCTATTGCAAAATACCGGAAGCGGCCAGATGAAAACCCACACACCGCCAGCGCTGGTGCCCACAGAAGAACTGGCAAGCTATTTCCGGTCCAGGGGCATCGCATTCACGACGGCGGAACCACTCAGCCTCGGCTTTGGCCACGGCAACGACCAGTACCGTTTGTACCCCTATCCGGCGCCGGCCGATGACGCATCCATGGGGGTATTCTGCGAGTGGCATACCGAGGATTATTTCGCCCTCGACAGCGGCCCGCACATCGCCATCGGCATGCGCGGTCCGGTCGGGGATGATCCGCACCGCGGGCGTGGTCTGGCCATCGGCATCCTCGCCAACTGTACGCCCAACCCGGACGACCCGGACCAGCCGATCCCGCTATTCAGGGGTTGCCCGGACCCGCCCGGAGGCCCGGCGTTTTTTATCGAGGACTTCACCGTTTGTGACGGCTTGAGGCCCGTCTGCGACTGGCAGTTGAGCGCGGGGCGGCATTTGCCGGCCTTGCAGGGCTATGGCACTTACCGGATTGATGTTCACGTCTCACGCGAGTGCGTCTGGGCCGGTGTCTGGAAGGTCTCGATCAAGCGCCGGGAAAATGGCGGGGAGACCCGGGCCTACGAGTTCCTGGCCGAGACATCCGGCCCGGATGCTGCTTTCCGGACCGGCGCCGGTCCGGGCGGATGGGGTTGCGAGGACCCGCTCGACCGGGGCCGGGGGAATGCTTTCATCGGTACCGGCTTTTCCGACCCGGAAAACCACTCATGGATCGG
>JBFZEL010000218.1:0-20717 GCA_041306925.1 Lysobacterales bacterium | reverse complement strand
AAGCACACACCGCCATCATTGACCAGGTCGTCGAGGTCAACGAGAAACTGATGGAAAAGTATCTCGAAGGTGAAGAATTATCACGTGAGGAACTGCACACAGCGTTTGAACAGGCCCTGCGTGAAGGTCATCTCGTGCCAATCTGTTTCGTCTCAGCGCAGACCGGTGCGGGCGTCCCTGAGTTGCTGGACTTCTTCAATGATTTGGCGCCAAGCCCGCGGGAAGGCAATCCGCCCCCGTTTGTAAAAGGCGAGGGTGAGGATGCGGTCAAGGTTACCACCACCGGTAATGCCAGCGACCACGTGGTCGCCCACGTATTCAAGATAACCAATGACCCGTTCGTTGGAAAAATGAGTGTCTTCCGTATTTACCAGGGCACCGTCCGCCCCGATTCACAACTGCTGATCGGCGATGCGCGCAAACCGTTCAAGGTGGGTCACCTGTTCAAACTGCAGGGCGGCAAACATAATGAAATAGACGCCGGTATACCCGGTGACATATGTGCCGTTGCCAAGGTCGACGAGATTTACTACGACGCGGTCCTGCACGATTCACACGATGCCGACCGCTACCACATGACGCCGCTGGACTTCCCGAAACCCATGTATGGCCTGGCCGTGAACACCAAGAGCCGTGGCCAGGAACAAAAGCTTTCGACCGCGTTGCAGCGCTTGCAGGAGGAAGACCCCTGCTTCCAGGTCGAGCACAACCAGGAACTCAACGAAACCGTCATGCGCGGCCTCGGTGAGCTGTACATGCGCATCACCCTCGAACGTATCCAGGAACGGTACAACGTGGAGGTCGTCACCCGTCAGCCGCGTATCGCCTACCGTGAGACCATTACCCGGCCCGCCGAAGGCCACCACCGGCACAAGAAACAGACTGGTGGCGCCGGGCAGTTCGGTGAGGTTTTCCTGCGTGTGCAGCCCAAACAGCGCGGTGAGGGTTTTGAATTCCTCGACAAGGTGGTGGGTGGCGCAATACCGTACAACCTGATCCCCGCGGTTGAAAAAGGCGTCATGCAGGTGTTGCATGAGGGCGCCATTGCCGGTTACATGATGCAGGATATAGAAGTGACCGTATACGATGGTAAATACCACCCGGTCGATTCAAAGGAAATCGCATTTGTAATGGCGGGCCGCCAGGCTTTTCTGGATGCGATCAGAAATGCCGGACCACAGATACTCGAACCCATCGTGAGCATTGATGTGACCGTCCCCGACGCCGTCATGGGCGATGTAACCGGCAATCTCGCCGGCCGCCGGGCGCGCATCAGCGGCACCGAGAGCCTGCGCGGCGGCCAGGTCACGATCCGCGCCGACCTGCCATTGAGTTCGCTGTCTGATTACCATACCGAACTGAAGAGCCTCACCCAGGGCCAGGGCAGCTATACCATGGAGTTCAGCCATTACGACCCGGTGCCATCGAGCGTTCAGCAGGACCTGGTCAAGGCCTATAAATCGAAGGATGAAGAGTAAGATTTGCCGATTTCTCCGTCTTTAAACCCAGCAGCGGTAACGGCCGGCCCGTTACCGCTTCCGGCCAGGTGGTAGTTGCAGTCGCGTTTTGCATCTGAATAATCCCGATCACCCGGATTTCCCGGCGGAACGGGTACCTCCGCATATAATGATTGCGCTTAACCTGAACTAGTGGTCTGCTAAACAGCCTATGAGCATGCACGTCATTTTCGTCGCCCCCTTTTGCATGGAAACCACCCTGCGTTTTGTCAATGGCGCCGCCAGGCTGCCGGGTGTCGCCCTCAGCCTGATCAGCCAGGAAGGCGCTGATATACTGCCCCCCGACCTGCGCTCGAGACTCGCCGGGCACTGGCGTGTTGACAACGCCCTGGATGCGCAACAACTGGTTGTGGCTGCACGCGCGCTGGAGACCAGACTGGGGCCTGCAAAACGCCTGGTCGGCGCGCTGGAGCAGTTACAGGTGCCTTTGGCGAGGGCCCGTGAACTGCTTGGTGTCGAGGGCATGCGCAGCGCCACCGCCGTGAATTTTCGGGACAAGGCCCGGATGAAGGACGTGTTGCGTGAAGCCGGGCTGCCCTGCGCCCGCCACGTGCTGGCGGCAAGCCAGCAACAGGCCCGGGTATTTGCCGGCAACACGGGTTTTCCGCTGGTTGCGAAACCGCCCGCCGGCGCCGGCGGCAAAGGCACCTACCGCCTTGATTCACTGCCGGACCTTGACGCACTGCTGAGCCGTTACGCGCCATCAGACCATGAACCGATCATGCTGGAAGAGTTCGTCGCCGGCACCGAGCATTCGTTCGACAGCATCGTCATCAGGGGCCAGCCGGTCTGGCATTCGATATCACGCTACATGCCGGCGCCCCTGCAGGTGCTCGAAAACCCGTGGATACAGTGGTGTGTATTTCTGCCCAGGGATATCAGCGGTGAGGAGTTCGCGCCGATCCGTCAGGCCGGGTTCAGGGCGGTTGAGGCATTGGGTCTGCAAACCGGGCTGAGCCACATGGAATGGTTCCGGCTTGCGGGCGATCGGATCGCGATATCGGAAGTGGGCGCCCGGCCACCGGGTGCGCAAATCACCAGTCTTTTGTCCTGGGCGCACGACCTCGATTTCTACCAGGCCTGGCCACGTCTGATGATCTTTGACGAGTTTGAACCGCCGGCACGCAAGTACGCGGTCGGCGCGGCCTATTTCCGCGGGCAGAAGAGCACCCCCGGCGGTATGCGGGTGCGCGCCATTCACGGTCTCGATGAAGCCCAGCGGCGCTTCGGTCACCTGGTTGTCGAAGCCCGCCTGCCCGCTGCGGGTCAGTTCGCCTCCGACAGTTACGAAGGCGAAGGCTACGTCATCATCCGCGACACGGATTCGGCCGTGGTCGAAGCGGCGTTAAAACAGATTGTCGGACTGGTCCGGGTGGAGCTGGCCTGACCTGTGGCCATGCAGATCCTGCTCGGTCCGCAAAGCCCGGTTGCCAATCTCAGGCAGGCGCTGGAAACCATCAATAGCGCAGGCCCGGTCGTGGTCATCACGGCGGGCTGGCGTGACTCGGAGGGCGAAATTGACGAGTTGCGCGATAGCGCGGGTTGTGATGTCAAGGACCTGATGCTGTACCAGCGGGCCGAGCAAGTATTCGCACACGAACCCGTGCTGCGCGAACTGCAACGTGAAAGACAGGATAAACTGACTGAACTGCAGCGGCTTTACCGGATCCGCCTGGCACCGACCATTGCTGCCGCCAGCAAGCTGATGCGCACACGGGCCGAAGCCGAATTATTGCGTCTCGAGCAACGCGCGGCCATCGGTCAGTTGCGCGCACTTGACGCACACCATCTCAGGCGCATCCGGGGCATCCACCAGAATTTTAACCGGCGCCGCGCCGGCCTGGACATTCCCCGCGCAACGGCGCAGCGTGAACAGGTCCACGAATTGGTGGAAAAAGCCGGGCTGGTGCTGATCGCCGGCGGCCACGTCGCCGTGTTGCTGAACCGTATCCGGCTGTTCGGGCTCGACGGGTTACTGGCGCAGAAGCCCGTGATCGCCTGGTCGGCGGGCGCCATGGCGTTGTCTGAACGCATCGTGTTGTTCCACCACCTGGCGCCACAGGGCAAACGTGATGCCGAACTGCTCGACACCGGCTTGGGGATCGTCCGCCAGCGGGTGCTGTTACCACACGCCAGCACCCGCCTGGATTGGCACAACCTCCACAGGATGGCCTTGTTCAGCCGCCGGTTTTCGCCCGCGGTCTGCTGCACGCTGGATAATGGCTCGATGATTCAGCTTGACAATGAGCAGGTCATTGCCAGCAACGGCTCCTTTATAGTGTCGAGGACCGGCCACAAAAAGGTCTTGACCGGGGTATGAACCCGCAGATCGAAAATCTCTACAGTGAAGGCACCCCGGGCGCCGAACAGGTCGCGAAGTTCATACGCGACAACCGTTTTCCACTGGTTGAACCCGGCCACGTCACCTTTGTTTTCCAGGGACAGGCCGACGAGGTGAACCTGCGCCGCTGGATTTCCGGCCTGAGCACGGCGCAATCCATGCAGACGCTGGCAGGCACCGACCTGTGGGCGCTGCGCATGGAACTGCCGGACAAATCCCGTTTCGAGTATAAATTCGAGATCGTGCGCAATGGTCATCGCGAACTCGTCGTTGACAAGCTCAACGCGGTCCTCGCGCACGACCCTTTCGGCGCCAATTCGGTCTGCCAGGGCTACGGTTATACACGCCCCTCCTGGACCCTGCCGGAGCCTGAAACGCGCCGCGGCACGCTGACCGGATTCCAGATGCACAGCAAGGCGTTCGACAGCCGGCGCGACATCCAGGTTTTTCTGCCTGCGCGCTTCAGACGCAGCCGCAGCTACCCGTTACTGATCGTGCACGACGGTTCGGATTACCTGCATTATGCCGATTTCAAGACCGTCCTCGACAACCTGATCCACCGGCTGGAGATCCCGGCGATGATCGTTGCCCTGACCCAATCCCCGGACCGCCTGACCGAATATACCGGTGATGCAAGGCACGCCAGCTTTATCGGCGACGAACTGCTCAATCAGATGGCCGCCAGGTTTCCCCTGCTCGACAACAGCAGCGCCAGGGGTCTGATGGGCGCCAGTCTTGGCGGCGTGGCCAGCCTGCACGCCGCTGCCAACTACCCGAACCGGTTTGGCCAGTTGCTGCTGCAATCCGGTTCCTTTGCCTTCAGCGATCTCGGCCAACACCAGAAAGGACCGGTGTTCGACCCGGTCGTGCGTTTTGTCAATGAATACCGCAGGAACCCGTTCGCGCTGGCCGAAAAAATCTACCTGAGCTGTGGCATTTACGAATCGCTGATTTACGAAAACCGCTCGCTGGTGCCGCTGTTGCAGGCACAGGGTATGCAGGTCTATTTTGAAGAGGCCCGCGATGCGCACAATTGGGAAAACTGGCGCGACCGCCTGCGCACCGGCCTGTCCTGGTTGTTTCCAGGCCCGTTGTGGATGGTGTACGAGTAAACCGGCGCGCACTGCATGAAAATCTGGTTCACTCCAAATGAAGCAAGTATGATGTTCACGACCTAAACAGAGGATCTCCAAGTGGCACATATCACCCGGAAAATCGGCCTGTCCCTCGGCGCGGACATCTGCTGGCCTATCTGTTACGAGGAATTGCTGAAAAAACTCGACCTCAAATTGAAGCTCGGGCGCAACACGGTCAGTTTCGAATCCTCACGGGTTGAAATAGAGCCTTTCGACCTGCGCAAAACCTGCAATTACGATGTGGTGATCGACCGCCTGACCCACTGGTACCACACCTCGCGCGAGTGGATAAAAACGGAAATACTCGTCAACGACCTGTACGTTTTCAACAACCCCTGGTCGTTGCAGTCGATGGAAAAACAGACCACCTATGCTGCCATGATCCGTCTCGGTTTTCCGATACCGGATACCTGGATGATCCCGCCGAAGCGCTACCAGGAGACCAGCGACCTGCAACCGACATTGAGACGCTACGCCAAGCTGTTCGACCTCGGCGCCATCGGCGACCGCATCGGCTATCCACTGTACATGAAGCCCTATGATGGCGGCGCCTGGGTCGGCGTGACCGGCATCCACAACCGCCAGCAACTGCTCAATGCCTACGAGAGCAGCGGCACCCGCGTCATGAACCTGCAAAAGGGTGTCGAACCGAATGACGCCTTCGTGCGCTGCATCGGTCTCGGACCGCAGTTCCGCATGGTCAACTACGATCCGGGAGCGCCATTGCACGACCGTTACCGCATGGAGCACGATTTCCTGCCGCCGGCGGAGGCCCGCCAATTGCAGGACATGACCATGGTCATCAATGCCTTTTTTGGCTGGGATTTCAATTCCTGCGAAGCCTTGCGCCAGCAAGGCACCTGGTACCCGATCGATTTTGCCAACGCCTGCCCCGATTCGCAGGTGACGTCCCTGCATTATCACTTCCCGTGGTTGATCAAGGCCAACCTGCGCTGGTCAATTTTCTGCGCAGCCACCGACCGGTCGATGAAAACCAACCTGAATTGGCAGTCCTACTTTGCAATCGCAGACAGGGATATTCCGTTTGCAGAGAAACTGGCCGGCTACGTCAAGCTGGCCAGCAAGCATTTCAGCGTCGAGGAGTTCGAAAGTTTTTGCGCCACGCACCTGCCCCAGCTCGATGCCATGGCCTACGAGTTTTTTGCCAGCGATACGGTGCACGCGGCGATCAGGGAAAAGGTCACCGCGCTCTATCCCGCACACGAGATCGACAGATTCGTCGAACTGTTCTGGCAGCGCGTGCAGGATTGGCGCCGGGTGGAGGGTGCAGATCCTTGAAACACGTCTATCGGTGGTTTTCGCCCAATGTCGAACAGGAGGTCCAATTGGTGCGCTGGGGCACCTACGGCGTGCCGGTCCTGCTGTTCCCCACCGCCGGTGGCGACGCGGAAGAGGTCGAACGGTTTCACCTCGTCAGGGTGCTGATGCCGCTGATCGAAAGCGGTCGCATCAAGGTTTACTCGACCGACTCCATCGCCGGCAGGGCCTGGATATCAAGAAAGCATTCGGCCGAATACTGTTCATTGTTGCAAAACCGCTTCGACCAGTTGGTGTACCAGGAGATCGTTCCGCTGATCCGCAAGGACTGCGCGTCTACCGATATCGAGATCATCGCCGCCGGCGCCTCGATCGGCGCTTTCAACGCGGTCGCCACGATCTGCCGGCACCCCGATGTGTTCCGGCTCGCGATCGCCATGAGCGGCACCTACGACCTCTCCAAATATCTCGAGGGTCGATTCATCCAGGACTTCTACTTTGCCTCACCGCTGCACTTCCTGCCGGGTCTCGATGGTCCGATTTTGGAGCAGTTACGCAAGCGCCTGGTCCTGTTGCCCAGCGGTGAAGGCGACTTCGAGGACATCGGCGAATCGTGGCGCATGGGTAACGCGCTGGGGGCCAAGCGGGTCCCCAACCGGGTTGACCCCTGGGGCACCGAATGGCGCCACGACTGGGTGACCTGGCGGGCCATGCTGCCCAAGTACCTGTCGGAATTCGTTGACTGGAAGCCTTAGGGAACCTCTGATTAATTCAGAGGTTCCCGCGACACAGGGATGTGTCGCCAAATCAGCGGCGCTAAGCCGTTGATTTGTAAGGCAGTCGAAAATGACACTTTTCGACTGCCGCACTCTGATAATGCCAGGATGGCATTAATCAGAGTTTCCTTATGTATCATTCAAACCAGCTGTTCGCGCCAGATAAGGTGTAAACATTTCGGTGGCTTCGTTTCAGGCCGCACGCTCAACAGGCCGGGTGGTCTTCAGTGCCCAGTCTTATCCGGCCCTGCGGGCTCCCCTCAGCCGCGATTCCGCCTGATCGGGACCGCGCTGGCGGTACATCCATGTACCGTCAGCACTCAATTTTCATCCTGAAAATTGCCCCTGGCGGAATTCCGTCTTCGGCGGATAAATGGGCACTGAAGACCACCCGCCCTGCTGAGCTTTGTAACTGACAGTCGTGCACACTGGTTCAGACCCGGCAGGTGCTTGCACCTTCGTGGGATCGCCTGTTTCCCGTGTTGAACAGCCCTGGTTTATACAATGCTGCTGGAATTGACACCTAACCTGCGTACAGGTGCAACTCCGCTCCGACCCGGTCCGCCATCTCCATGGTAGCCGCCAGGTCCGGGTGGCGCAGCATCACAAAGCCGTCGGAAACCAGCGTCTTGCGCCAGTCGCGGCGCGCACTGCCGACCGGCAGCAGGGTGTTCCACACGATGTGCTGGCCGAAGTCACGCTGCAGCTTTTCAATTCCTTCGATCGCGCTTATGCGGCCAACGCCACGCGCACGTTTGTAAATGTTCGCGACATTGTATTTCGGTTTGATGCCCGCGCTGATCCGGCCCGTGGTAACGGCATTGGCCCACTCGCGGAACACGTCAAAATCACAGACGTATTTCATCTGGTCGACCTGGTGGGCCCCCGGCGGACGGGCGCCGATCTCACCGAATACGACCTCGCCGTCGGCCTTGCGGTACCACTCCATGTGGGTGAAACCGGTATCGAATTGCAGCGCGGCGATGACCTCGAAGCCCATCCTGACACCATCCTGCAAATCCGGGTGATCGATGTCACGCAAGGCAATGACCTGCGGACTGATCCACTCGTTGCTGCGTGCCACCAGCGGTCTGGGCCGGTACCAGGCGATGTTGTACCAGGCGATTTTGCCGTTCACGGTGATGGTGTCGAAGGTGTATTCCTCGCCCTCCACGAATTCCTCCACGCTCACCGTTTGCACGTGCCGCAGACGCGGCAGCACCGCCCGCAGTTCGTTGGCATCATTGACCCTGTAGGTATCGGCCGAACCCGCCCCGTCGATGGGCTTGAGGATGATCGGCAAGCCGATGGCTTCGGCCGCCTCCCAGACGGCGGCCACGGACTGTGCGGCGACGTGCCGGGGGGTGCGGATACCTGCCGCGTCCAGCGCCTGCTTCATCAGTTCCTTGTCACGGAAACGCTGCGCCTGGCCGGTGTTCAGCCCGGCGATGGCAAAAGTTTCACGTAACCGCGCGGCCAGCATGATACCCGGTTCCCACAGGCATTCGACCCGGTCAATCTGCCGCCCGCGCAAGCGTTCGCGTAACGAGGCAATGACCGCCGCCTCGTCCCACAGCGAGCGCACGGCTATGTATTCCGACAGGCAACGCCGGACCATGGGCGGCAGGCTGTCCTGCGGTGAGTCGCCAACGCCATAGACCCGGGCGCCCGCCTCGGCCAGGCCGCGGGTGAACTCGGGCATATCGGCCGGGTAGCCTGGCGAAAGCAATAAAATGTTCATTGTCTTTTTGAGCGTTTCTTGCCCGGCAAATTAGGTAGAATAACCCGCCGGGGCGGGTTGTCCTGATAAGAGGAAGAATTCGACTTTATCATGCCACAGGAACCATTGAAAATCTGCCTCGCGTCCTCGGAACTGGCGCCGCTGGCCAAAACCGGGGGGCTGGCCGATGTCGCTGCCGCACTGTCGGTCTACCTGGACCGGCAGGGTCACGATATCCGCGTGCTGATGCCGTTATATTCGTCGATTGACACCTCCAGCCTGGAAATTGCGCGGGTCCCCTACCTGCAAAACCTGCCGATACAGTTGGGCAGGCATCATCTGCACTATTCGATCGATACGGCCAAACTTCCCGGCAGCGACCTGGAAATCTACCTGTTGCGCTGCCCGCAGTTATACCACCGGCCCGGCATTTATACCTCGGACGCGGACGAGCACCTGCGTTTTATCCTGCTATCGAGAGCGGCCATCGAGATGTGCCAGCACATGGGCTTTGCACCCGACATATTCCATTGTCATGACTGGCATACCTCACTGGTGCCGCTGTATCTGAAAACCCGCTACGCCTGGGACAGGCTGTTCCACAACACGCGCTCGGTGCTGACCATACACAATATCGGTTACCAGGGCGTTGTCAGCGCCGACGTTGTGGGCGACCTCGGTCTCGAATACGAAACCGGCAAACTGCACCAGGACGACCTGGCAGACGGCAAGATCAACTTTCTGAAAACCGGCCTGTTATATGCGGATCTGCTGACGACCGTCAGTCCAAATTATGCCAGGGAAATCCTCGGCACGGAGTACGGCATGGGTCTGCAGGACATTCTGCAGCACCGCCGGCATTCCCTGGTCGGCATCCTGAACGGGGTCGATTTCGATGAGTGGAACCCGGCGGCCGACCCGTTGATTCCGCACACCTATGACAGGCGCCGTACTTCCGGCAAGAAGAAAAACAAGCTGGCGCTGATGCAGGAACTGGCACTGGATTGCACGGACGACATGCCGCTGATCGGCATGGTCACACGCCTGACCGGGCAGAAGGGTCTCAACCTGGTCGAGCAGGTGGTGCCGGAAATGATGCTGAACCGGCGTTTTGCCATGGCCATCCTCGGCAGCGGCGAAGCGCACTACGAACATTTCTTCAGCTGGCTGCAGCACCGCTACCCTGACCGGGTCTGCTTCTACCGCGGCTTCAACAACAAGCTGGCCCACATGATCGAAGCCGGCAGTGACATGTTCCTGATGCCGTCGCTGTTCGAACCGTGCGGTCTCAACCAGATGTACAGCCTGCGTTATGGAAGCGTGCCGATCGTGCGGCGCACGGGCGGCCTGGCCGACTCCGTGCAGCAATTCGACCCGTCCACCGGCAAGGGCAACGGGATCGTTTTCAATGATTACAATGCGCCGGCGCTGGGCTGGGCGATCAATTACGCACTGGACCTGTACACGGAAAAAGCCACCTGGCGTAAACTGGTGCGCAATGGCATGGCCATGGATTACTCGTGGCAAAAGCAGGGCCAGATCTATGTCGATCTGTTCCACCGTCTGACAGGCAGATAGCGGGCAGATAACGGGCAGACAATAACACCATCATGATGATTTCGAGGCGCGCTGGATGAACATTATTTTTATCGAACCCTCTTTCCCGTATAACCAGCGCGAATTCGTCCGCGGCCTCGCGGCGGCGGGCGCAACGGTCATCGGAATTGGCGAGCGCCCGCAGGAATACCTCGCCGATGACGTCAAGGGCTGGCTCGCGCATTATGTCCAGGTCAAGTCGGTGGTGCACGAACCCTCCCTGCTTGCAGCGGTCCAGCACATCCAGGGTCTTGTCTACGTCGATCGCCTCGAAGCCACGGTCGAGGCGCACATCATGGCCGCGGCCAGGGTGCGCGAGGCGACGCGGATTCCCGGCACCACGGTGCGCACGGCCTATCTTTGTCGTGACAAACCGGCGATGAAGGAAGTCCTGCGCCAGGCCGGCATACCCTGTGCCCTGTCAACCCGTGCCAGCGATCTGCACAGCGCGCGTGATTTTGCCCGGCAGGTCGGCTACCCGCTGATCATCAAGCCGCCGGCGGGGGCCGGCGCGGCGGGCACCTGGAAGGTTAAGGATGCGGGCGAACTGGAACGGGTGCTGGTCGAATCGGGCGTCGCCGACGGCGAGGAAGTCGCCATCGAGGAGTTTATCGAGGGGCACGAGGGCTACCTGGACACGCTGACCATCAACGGCGAGGTCACACACGAGTTCATCACGCATTACTATCCCGGCGTACTGACGGCCATGCGCGAGCGCTGGATATCACCGCAAATGGTCACGACCAACCGCATCGAAGCACCCGGCTATGCCGAAGTCCGGCGGATGGCGCGCGACGTGATCAGGGTCCTGGAGATCGGCACGTCGGCCACCCACATGGAGTGGTTTGCCAGCCCCAAGGGCCTCAGGTTTTCGGAGATCGGCTGCCGGCCACCGGGTGTGGGGCAGTGGGACGTGTACAACACGGCCAACGATTTTGATCTTTATTTCGAGTGGGCCAGCGCCTTGACCCACGGCAGGCCGCAACACAGCCCGTCACGCCGTTACGCCGCCGGCATGATTGCGCTGAGACCCTCATGCGACGGCCGTATCACGGGTTATTCGGGTCTCGAGGCAATTCAGCACCACTACGGCGATTGTATCGTCGCGGCGCACTTGCCGCCGCCCGGCACACCCACCCAGCCCGTTGCGGGCGGTTACATGGCCAATGCCTGGATGCGCGTGCGGCATCCGGACTACGACGCCTTGCGGCATATCCTCAATACGATTGGCGAAACGGTGAAAGTACATGCTGCCTGATACAAACGACGACTTTACCCGGCTACAGCAGAAACTGCTGCCGATCTGGAATTCGATCCGCCAACACGACAGTTTTGCCCATACCTCCCTGATCATTCCGTCACTCAGCGTTAACCAGGAGGAACTCAGCAAGGTCCAGGGCGCATCGTTTTACGAAGAACGCCTGATGTTTGCATTGATCCGCCTGCGTAACCCCAACGCGCGGCTGATCTACGTCACCAGCCAGCCGGTGCATCCCGACGTGGTCGACTATTACCTGCAGTTACTGATCGGCGTGCCCGCCGCGCACGCGAGGCGGCGTCTGCAGATGCTCTGCGTGTTCGACAGCAGCAACCGCCCCCTGACCGAGAAGGTCCTGGAACGGCCGCGGGTGCTCGAGCGTCTGCGGGTCTGGCTCAATGAACACGGTCCCGGCTACCTGACCTGTTATAACACCACCATGCTGGAACGGCGCCTGGCGCTGGAACTGCAGATACCTTTGAACGGCGTCGATCCGGTGTTGCTGCCGCTGGGCACCAAGTCCGGCAGCCGCCAGACATTCGCCGCAGCCAATGTTCCGTATCCAGCCGGGTTCGAAGATCTGCATGCCGAGGAAGAAGTGGTCAGCACGCTTTGCCGGCTTGCCGAAATCCGTCCGGCCATCCGCCGCGCCGTCGTCAAGATCAATGAAGGCTTCTCCGGCGAGGGCAACGGGTTTTTCACCTATCCCGCAACAAAAACCGACCCGCAGGCCGTGCGCCAGTCCCTGTTGCAACTGGAATGGTCATCCTCGAGCGAAAACATCCGTTCCTTTTTACGCAAGTTCGAGCAGATGGGCGGCATCGTCGAGGAAATGCTGGAGGCGGAAGAAGTCCGTTCCCCCAGTGTGCAGATGCGCATCCACCCGGACGGCAAGGCCGTGCTTGTCTCCAGCCACGAGCAGGTGCTGGGCGGCAAGACCGGCCAGGTCTATCTCGGTTGCCGCTTCCCGGCACGCGACGCCTATCGCCCGATGATCCAGGAGCAGGCCCAGCGGATCGGTGACGTGCTCAGCAAAAAGGGCGTGATCGGCCGGTTCGGTATCGACTTCCTGCTGACCCGCCCGCACGGCGGCAACTGGCAGTCCCATGCTCTCGAGATCAACCTGCGCATGGGCGGCACGACACCACCGTTCCACGCCCTCGAATTCCTGACCTCGGGCGAGCTGAACCCGGACACCGGTATTTTTTACGCGCCGACCGGTCTGCAGAAATTCTACAGCGCAACCGATAACCTGAAATCGCCCGCTTACCGGGGGCTGTTACCCGAAGACCTGTTCGATATCAGCATCCGCAACAAGATCCATTACCAACCCGACAGCGGCACGGGGGTGTTGTTCTACATGATCGGGGCGCTGTCCCAGTACGGCAAGATCGGCATGACCTGCATCGGCAACTCGCCCGACCAGGCCAATGAGCTGTTCCGACGCACGGTCGCCATTCTCGACCGCGAAACCGATGCCGGGTCAAACGACCACGGCGCACTGGAACCGCTGTTTGACAACCGTGCCAACATGGAGTGATCTGCACATGGCTGGCTGACGGGGCGGCAGCCGTTTTTACTTGAAGCTGCGCACCAGTAACAACAGGCGTGCCAGTGTCAGGGCGCCGCCGATACTGGCCGCGATACCCGGCCCGATCAGTCCCAACGGCAGCGTAAAGACGTAGAACAGACCCAGGTAAACGACCGCGCTCAGCGCGTAAATACGCAGTACACCGCCGGCGCCGCCGAGGGCGTAAGCCGCTGCCCGCAGCGGTGAACCGGCGAGTTCGAACGAGGCGGCCAGCAGCATCATGGTCAGCAACGGTGCCGCCGGTCTGTAGTCCGCGCCGATAATCCCCAGGATTGGCGCGCCCAGCGGTATGGACAGGCCGACCAGTAGCAGGCCGGTGGCGCCGGCGATCTGCACGGCCTTCACGCCAAGCTCATGAAAACCCGCCTCCCGGTTGTGCAGCATGCGGCTCAAGTCCGGAAACAGGACCTCGCGCAACATCAGGCCCGGTTTGCTCAGGACGGTGGAGAAATCATTGGCCAGCCGGAACATACCGGCACCGGCGGGTCCCAGCAGGTTGCCCGCCAGCAGAACAGCCAGGTGTTTGGGCAACAGGTCGATATTCGTCTGCCAGTAAATGACACCGAGAAAGTGACGGAACTCATGAGTGGTCTCGCGCAGTTCCCGCAAACGGAAGCCGCGCCAGATCGATTCTGACATGTGCCGGTGAATTTCGCGGTGCCCGCGCAGGTAAATCCAGATATTTTCGCCGACAAAAGCAATTGCCCAAATACCGATAAACACCAGCATCCCGGCATCGAAATACCAGGCGATCACCACCCCGACAAGCCGGGTCGCAGGGCTGATCGTGTACCAGGCGCCGAGAATGTCGAAGCGGTCGTACAGTCGCAAAGCACCGTTGGGGGTGCCGGTGGCGGAACTCAGCATGATCAGGCTGTAAACCGTTGCAGTCGCGACCATGTGCTCGTCCCAATGCAGGAACAGACCGGTAACCGAGGCCGCGCCAATACCCACGAGCGTTGCCACGATACTGGATGACACGTCAACGCTGGTCGTGACCCTGAGCAGTCTTCTGAGACTGTCGTTGTCGCCGCTGGCATGCAATGGCACGCCGTACTTGACAATCGCTTCGAATGTCCTGAAATTCAACAGGCCGCGGATCGTCAGCACGTAGGTATGCAACAGGACAACCAGGCCAAACTCCACCGGTGACAGGACGTGCGCCATCAGGGCCAGCGCAGGCAAATTGAACACGGCGGCAATACCACGCCCGCGCAATACCACGCCAAAATTCCTGAACACCCGTTGTGCGCTTGTTTTTGACATCAGCAGATGCTTTGTCCAGGCATCTGCGCGGCGGCCCGCTGCTGCCATCCGGTTTGCCTAATCATCGGGCAACGTGGTCGCCCCGAAAATGGAATAGGCGCGTGCGTGCGGCCCGCTGGCAACATCTGCTGCGCTCAGCCACGAACTCAACGGCCCGTGCCTGAGCCTGACTACAACCGCGTAGGCCAGGCGCAGGTTGAGGACAACCGTGGTCAACGCGATCCAGAATGTGACCGCAATGAAACCCCAGTCGGGCCGGCCTGCCAGCAGACCCGCGGTGAGCAGGATCAGACAGGGGTTACGCCGCGCGATGACCAGCCTGAACCATGCATCAATGGGCCGCCAGGTAAAAATCTCGCATCTTCCCAACAACGAAAAGAGCAATTCGACGATACGTTCGGAAACATAGGCAACCACGATCACCCACGCCATTTGCTCAACACTCAGACCCATGACGCCGTTGAACCCAACCAGTGACGCGCCCCAGATGATGTACCAGAACGGCGGGTGGATCAGGTCAATCAGGTGGTCGTACAAGTGGCCGAACCTGCTGGAACGGATGGTCACGCGGGCCAGTTTGCCATCGACCGTGTCGAGGTAGGTCATGATCCAGCCAGCCAGCAGACCCCAGCCGTAATACCCGTAATAAAACAGGAATGACGCCGCGATGACCAGGATTAAGCCGATCGTCGTGACCATGTTCGGGGTCATACCCAGGTTTGCGCACACGTGAACCGCCTGCTTCGCAGGTCTCGGCCAGACAAACTTGGTCACAAGATCGGTAATCCCGCGGTAGGCATTACCGTATAACCTGTTTTCCAGTTTTGCCTTGTGTTCCGGGGAAACCGGTTCCAGCAGGGGTGTGGTCGCCCTGCGCAGCCGCCTGTCAAAAGATGCCAGCTCAGCGGTGCGGATAGGCGTCAAACCAGCCGGCAATCCCGGCTTGCGACCCTGCACATGGTCGATAACCGCCGCCGCCCGGTCTGCGTCGATCAGGGCCGCGGCCGCCCTGTCCTCGTAACGCAGCACGCAATTGGGGCGGGCAAGGACAGCCTCGATGGTGCGGTTTTCAAACACGAAACTGCCGTTCAACAACAGCACCTGGCCGGTCGCCGGCAGGTCGCCGGCAGCCTCGACCCAGACAATGGATTCGAGCCCACCGGTGCGCGCCTTGCCGATTTCATCGAGCTGCCTGCGCAGACGCTGTGCGGCATCCAGACCCCATAGTTTTACCTTGGAAACATCGAAAACAAGTGCGTAAATGCTCATGCCGTAATGCAAGCCTGGTTGGTGGCGCCGGACGGCCCTTGCGAGGCCCGCGGGTGGTCGAAGTCGGGATTATAGACACTGTGGTAAGCAGGGGCAAAGAGCTCTGGCAGAAATCTTTTGATGGTTCGCCGGCCCGGCGCTTCACACCCGGCAATCCGGCATAACGTGAACCAATGCCGACACGCGCTACAATACGCCAATATCTTCCTGATAAAATGCCCGCCGATGAAACCAACCAAAAAACTTCCCAGCGCACTTAGAAGAGAGATCCCGGCTGCGATAGCGGAAATTCATCCCGCGGCCATCAATAGCGCCGAACTGTGTTGCGCACTGGGGGAACAGCGGCTGACGGACGACCGTCCGCAAGATGCCCTGGGGTTTTTCCAAAGGGCGGTGGAGCTGGATCCGGGTTCGGTCCATGGCTGGTTTGGCCAGGGTATGTCCTGCTCGAACCTGGAGGAATATGCAGCCACGCTCGACTATTATCGCAAGGCGATCGGGCTGGATCCGGCACTGGCGATCGCCCATCACAACCTTGGTCGCTCACTGCATGAATTGGGACAGGCCGACCTGGCCTACCAGAGTTTTCAAAATTCGATCGGCCTGGGTTTCGGCCCGACCCGGCAGGATCTGGCGATCATCATCCCCGGTTGCCCGTCCGTTTCAAACAAAACCGTTCTCAAGGAACGCAGGAAATGGGCGGAAAGTCTCCTTAAGACTGCCGGCGGCAAGCGCAGCACGCACGCTTTAAAAAAAGACTTGAAAAAAGACAGGCATAAAACCTGCTTGAAAATCGGCTATGTCTCGGCGTTTTTCCACAAGGACAACTGGATGAAACCTGTCTGGGGTCTGATCGGGGCGCATGACCGCGCGACATTTCAGATACACCTGTTCTCGGACCGCACGAATCTGACACCTGCTATCGAAAAGCACCTCGAACCGGGTGACCGGTTTCACGATTTGAGCGGTCTTTCCAATGATGCAGCCGCAGATGCTATCGCCGGTGCCCAAATCGATATCCTCGTGGATCTGAACGGCTACAGTTACCCGGAACGGTTTCCCCTTTTCCTGCAGAGACCTGCCCCGCTGGCGCTTGGCTGGTTCAACATGTACGCGACGACCGGCTTTGACTGTTTTGATTACCTGGTGGGTGACGACTGTGTCATTCCCCCGGAAGAAGAATCCAGCTACAGTGAAAAGATCATCCGTGTGGCAGGTTCTTACCTGACGTTCAACGTCGCTTACGATGTGCCGGAGGTTGCCGAACCGCCTTGCGGGGGGACTGGTTTTATTACCTTCGGTAGCCTGATTTCTCAATACAAGATCACGGATCACGTCATTGATGCCTGGTGCGCAATCCTGAACCACACACCCGGCAGCCGCCTGTTGCTGCGCAATGCCGCGCTCGGCAAAATCTCAAACCGGCAATTCCTGCGTTCCCAATTTCTCGACAGGGGTATCGCCATTGAGCGTATCTCACTCGAAGGACCTGCGCCGCATTTCGAGTTCCTGGAAACCTACAAGCGCATCGACATCGCACTGGACGCCTTCCCGTACAACGGCGGAACCACGACGATGGAAGCGCTCTGGCAGGGTGTGCCCGTGATCAGCTATTGGGGCGACCGCTGGGTTGCCAGGACCAGCGCAACCCTGCTGCGTGCCGCCGGCCTGGATGAATTGCTGGCGACAGACGTATCCGGGTATGTCCATCTGGCCACGCAACTTGCCGCTGACCCCGCAAGATTGAGGGTTATGCGTCAAGACATGCGGCCCAGGGTATTGGCGTCCAAAGCCTGTGACACCGTTGCTTTTGCCAGGTCGATGGAACGCCTTTATCGTCAAATCTGGGAGAACTGACCAGACCCGGTCATGCCTGTTGATGTTCAGCTGAACTCAACTGAACATGCCAATGGTTTTTTCCAGCGCGTCTGCCAGCACGTCGATTTCCGCAAAGGTATTGTAGACACCCAGCGAGGCGCGCGCGGTTGCCGGCACGCCGAAGAACTCCGCCACCGGCATGGCGCAGTGGTGTCCCGTGCGGATCGCAACACCGTGCAGGTCGACGATGGTGCCGACGTCATTGGCGTGAATATCACCCAGCACGAACGACATCACGCCGGCCTTGCGGGCCGCCGTGCCGATCATTCTGAAACCATCGACCCGCGCCAGCCTGTCGCTGCCGTAGGCAAGCAATTGCGCTTCCCACGCCGAAACCCTGTGCATACCGAGGCCCTGCAGGTAATCGACGGCGGCGCCCAGGCCGATGGCGCCCGCGATATTCGGCGTGCCGGCCTCAAATTTTCCCGGCGCGTCGTTGAACGTCGATTTCGCAAAACTCACGTGGCGGATCATTTCACCACCGCCCTGGTAGGGCCGCATGGCCTGCAGGTGTTCATAGCGGCCCCAGAGCGCGCCGATGCCGGTCGGGCCGTACATCTTGTGACCCGAGAAACAGTAAAAATCGCAACCCAGCGCCTGCACATCGACCGCCTGGTGCGGTACCGCCTGGGCGCCGTCGACGAGCACCGGTATGCCACGCTGTTTCGCCATGGCGCAGATCTGCGCCACCGGGTTGACCGTTCCAAGGGCATTTGAAACCTGGACGATGGCGAGCATCCTGACACGCTCCGTCAGCATTGCTTCCAGCACGTCCATTTCGAGTTCACCCAGCCGGTTCATCGGCACAACCTTCAAAACCGCACCGGTTTCCTCGCATAACAGCTGCCATGGAACGATATTGGAATGGTGCTCCATCCAGCTGATCAGGATTTCATCTCCCGGGTTGAGCCGTGGCCGCAGAAAACTGTAAGCCACCAGGTTGATGGACTCGGTGGTGCCACGGGTAAACACGCATTCCTGGTCCGAGGGCGCATTGATGAACGCCGCAACTTTCGCACGGGCCATTTCATAGTCCTGCGTGGCTTCCTGGCTGAGCAAATGCACACCGCGGTGGATGTTGGCGTTGTGCCTGCGATAAAAATCATCCATCGCGTTCAGCACCGCCAATGGCCGCTGCGCCGATGCCGCCGTGTCCAGGTAGACCAGCGGTTTACCGTGGACCGTGCGCTTAAGGATCGGAAAATCCGCACGGACCCTGGCAATATCCCACGGCGCCTCCACGCCAATGCCTGCCGACTGGTTCATCCGTTCATTCAGCCTGTGGCATGACGTCCAGCATGCGTTGTGCAATGACCTCGCCCAAAACCTGGTCGGGCAATTTGTCACTGACCGAGCGGCAAAATGCCATGGTCAACAACTGACGCGCCTGCTGCTCACTCAAACCCCGGCTGCGTAAATAGAAAACCGCGGTTTCATCCAGTTGCCCGACGGTTGCGCCATGGCTGGCGATAACCTCATCGGCATAGATTTCGAGTTCCGGCTTGGTGTCGATTTCGGCACGTGCCGACAACAGGATATTGGCATTGGACTGTCTCGCCTCGGTGCCATCGGCGCCCGGGTGTACATAGACGGCGGTATTGAAGACCGCCCGTCCGCTGCCGCCGGCGACGCCCCGGAAATACTGGTGACTGGTCCCGCCGGGCGCATGGTGATCGACCTTGGCGTGGTTATCCACGTGCCGGTTGCCATCGAGCAGGTAGGCGCCGTTGAGAGCGGTCTTCGCACCCCTGCCCAGCAATGCGGCGTGCAGATCGTGGCGGACCAGGCCACCACCGAGGTCAAAGCCGTAGTAGGTGTACGCACTGCCGGCATGTTGTGCAACTTCGGTCCGGGTTATCAGGGCGGCGTTGTCGGATTCCTGCTGAAAGCGGATGTGACAAAACTCCGCGTTTTCTCCGACACTGGCCTGCAGGATGATATTGCTGGTGTTGGCGTTGTCATCGCTGCTTTGAAACTGTTCCAGCAACTCCAGCTTCGCGCCCGCCTCGAGGATCACGCAGACGCGGGCATTGAACCACAGGGGTTTTTCAGCCTGCGCCGTGGACCAGAGCAATGCCAGCCTGCCCGCATCGGTTCCGGCTGCGGCGTGAATCACTATGCCCGCTTCCAGCGTGGCTGAATTCAAAGCGCTGAAGCCTTGGCCAGCAAGGGTTTTCGGGCTACTGTCAGCCAGTGATTCCAACAGCGTTTGCAGACCGTGCACGCCAAAATAAAGGGCGTCCGCCAAGGGCAGCACGCTCAGCCCTCTCGGCGGGTCGCCGGTCTGCGCCAGGATTTGCCCGTCGAGCATGTTCAGTTGCAGTCCGGATTCCGCCAGCGGCGACGCTGTGAAACCATCGGATGGCAGACTCCCTGGCGCGGTTGGCAACTGCAAGCCGGTCCGCTCGAGCGCGCCGAGCGCGGTATATTTCCATGCTTCATTGCTGCGCGTCGGCAATCCGTACGCGCGGAATTGTTCAGCAGCGGTTTCGCGCAGTGATCTGAGCCATTCGGGTCGGACCACGGAATTATCCGGCAGGGCCGCCGCCAGCCGTGCTGACAATTCACTCATGGTTTTGCTGCCTTTAGCGCCGGGTCAGCCGGCAAGGGTGTGATACCGCCATCCTCGAGCCAGGCATAACCCTGCTCTTCCAGCTTCAACGCGAGATCGGCGCCGCCGGTTGCGACCAGCCTGCCGTCGGCCAGTACGTGCACCTTGTCCGGCACGATGTAGTCCAGCAAGCGCTGGTAATGCGTCACGACGATCATGCCACGGTCCTTTGAACGCAGCCTGTTGACGCCTTCGGCAACCGTTTTCAATGCATCGATGTCGAGACCGGAATCCGTTTCATCGAGGATGGCCAAGGTCGGTTCGAGCACCGCCATCTGGAATATCTCGTTGCGTTTTTTCTCACCACCGGAAAAACCTTCATTGACCGCGCGGTGCAAAAGCTCATCGCCGATGTGCAGGATTTTCAGCTTGTCACGCACCAGGCGCAGAAACGCGACCGAGTCCAGCGGTTCTTCACCACGGTATTTGCGTTGCGCGTTCAGCGCGGCGCGCAGAAAATAGGTGTTGTTGACGCCGGGT
>JBFZEL010000217.1:0-9597 GCA_041306925.1 Lysobacterales bacterium | reverse complement strand
GTCATGGTGTTGTTCCTGTTCGTCGTGATGATGCTGGATATCAACCTGGTGCCGTTCAAGGAAGGCTTTAGCCGCTATCTGCCTGTTGCCGTGCTGGTTGCGGTTGCGATGGCCGCTGAGCTGTTGATGGTGTTGTGGGCCAGGGGCCGGTTCGGTGCGGATATGTTCCCCGTGCCACAGCCGCACCCGGTTGGCCACAGCAATACACGCGAACTGGGCGAGTTGCTGTATACCAATTACCTGTTGCCGTTCGAGGTCGCAGGCGTGGTGTTGCTGGTCGCCATCCTTGCCGCGGTTGCGCTGACATTGCGCACCCGTCCGGGTATCCGCACCCAGGATGTGGGCCAGCAGGTCAGGACCCGCCGCGACGAAAGTGTCAGGCTGGTGAAAATGAAATCAGAGAAGCCACGGAGCGTTTGAGGGATCACCATGCTGACACTCACTCATTTTCTGACCCTTGGCGCAGTACTTTTCAGCCTGAGTGTTGCCGGAATTTTTATCAACCGCAAGAACATCATCATCCTGTTGATGTGTATTGAACTGATGCTGCTGGCGGTCAACCTGAACTTCGTTGCCTTTTCGCGTTACCTGGATAATCTCGACGGGCAGATATTCGTATTCTTCATTCTGACGGTTGCGGCGGCCGAGGCGGGTATTGGTCTCGCCATCCTGGTCGTGCTTTTCCGTAACCGGCGGACCATCAATGTTGCCGAACTGGACGATCTGAAAGGATGAACATGTCGCTGCAAACCACGCTGTTGCTGATACCGCTGTTGCCTTTGGGCGGTGCGATACTGGCCGGATTCTTCCGCAACCAGATCGGCCGGGTGGGTTCACATACAGTTACCATTCTCGGTGTCGGTGTGTCGTTTTTCCTGTCGGTTTGGCTGCTGTTACAACAGGTCAATGGAACGCTCGACACCGTCAATATCACTGTATATACCTGGATGGTGGCAGATGGAATCCGCTTCCAGGTCGGTTTCCTGGTCGATCACCTGACCACGTTGATGATGTGCGTGGTGTCGTTTGTTTCATTGATGGTGCACATCTACACGATCGGTTACATGCGTGACGACCCGGGTTACCAGCGTTTTTTCAGCTATATCGCCCTGTTCACGTTTTCGATGCTGATGCTGGTCATGTCGAACAACTTCATGCAGCTGTTCTTCGGCTGGGAGGCGGTTGGTCTCGTCTCCTACCTGCTGATCGGATTCTGGTTCAAGCGGGAGTCGGCGATCAGGGCCAACCTGAAGGCTTTCCTGGTTAACCGGGTCGGTGACTTTGGCTTCTTGCTCGGAATCGCCGCCGTGTTGCTCACCTTCGGTACGCTCGACTATGTGGAAGTCTTCGCCAAGGCGCCTGGTTTTGCCAACCTGACACTTGCGATACCCGGCGGCACTGAGTGGAACATGCTGACCTTCATCTGTGTGTGCCTGTTCATCGGCGCCATGGGTAAATCAGCACAGGCGCCATTGCATGTGTGGCTGCCGGATTCAATGGAAGGCCCGACACCGATATCCGCCCTGATCCATGCTGCGACCATGGTCACGGCCGGTATCTTCATGGTGGCGAGGATGTCGCCGCTATTTGAATTGAGCGAGCCTGCACTGAGCTTTGTCATGCTGATCGGCGCGGTGACCGCCCTGTCGATGGGTCTGATCGGCATCGTGCAGAACGATATCAAACGCGTCATCGCCTATTCGACGCTCTCGCAGCTGGGTTACATGACGGTTGCATTGGGCGTGTCGGCGTATTCGGCCGCCATATTTCACCTGATGACACACGCATTCTTCAAGGCGCTGCTGTTCCTCGGTGCCGGTTCGGTGATCATCGCCCTGCATCACGAGCAGGACATGCGTTACATGGGCGGCCTGCGGAAATACATGCCGGTCACCTGGCTGACCGCGTGGATAGGCACGCTGGCCCTGATCGGCTTCCCGTTTTTTGCGGGCTTTTACTCCAAGGATGCGATCATCGAAGCGGTCGCAGATTCGCATCGCTGGGGCAGTGGTTTTGCCTACTTTGCGGTCGTCGCGGGGGTATTGGTTACGGCTATCTACAGCTTCAGGCTTTTGTACCTCACGTTCCATGGCAAGGAACGTTTCGAGGTCGTTCACAGTCACGCTGAACACCTGCCGTCCGGTCAGCTGGCGCACGCGCCAAAAGAATCACCATTGGTGGTTACCGTGCCGCTGGTCCTGCTGGCGATACCGTCCGTGGTCATAGGCTGGATGACCATTGAGCCCATCCTGTTTGGCGGTTGGCTCGATGACTCCATCTTCGTCCTCGAGAAAAATAACGTCCTCGCGGAATTGGGTGAACATTTTCATGGCGCAACGGCCATGGCCACGCACGCGATCAGTACATTGCCTTTCTGGCTGATGGTCACCGGCTTCGCCATCGCCACGGTCATTTACATGTTCCGGCCGGGGATCGCCGACGCGCTCCAGAACCGCTTTCCGTTTTTATACCGCCTGCTCGATAACAAGTACTACTTTGACGAGTTCTACCTGAAGTTTTTTGCGCAGGGCAGTGTGACCCTGGGCCGGAATTTGTGGAACAAGGCCGACGCGGGCTTTATCGATAACGGTATCGTCAACGGCTCGGCGCGCGTGGTCGAATGGATCGCAACACGGGTTCGCCGTTGGCAGACCGGATTTTTGTATGACTATGCCTTTGCCATGATTATCGGACTGATCGGGATATTGGCGGTCTGGGTAACGCTGGCGCCTGGACGATGAGTGGGACAATGAACGGATTTCTCCTCAGTATCTTGATCTGGCTGCCCATCCTGGGCGCAGTTGCAGTAATGGTTGTGGGCGAGCAACGTCCCGCGCTGGCGAAGGGGCTGGCCCTGGTGATTGCAATGGCGGCCTTCCTGCTCGGTCTGCCGCTGTTCTTCGCGTTTGATACCACCACGGCGGCGATGCAATTTGTTGAAAATAAGCCATGGATCGAGACCTTCAATATCAACTACCACCTCGGTGTTGACGGGTTTTCAGCCCCATTGATACTTCTGACCCTGTTGTTTGGTTGGCTGGTCGTGATCGCCGGCTGGCGCTCAATCACGAAAAACGTCAACCAGTACATGGCGGCCTTCCTGGTGATGGAAGGTTTGATGATCGGTGTGTTTGCGGCACTGGACGCCCTGCTGTTTTACGTGTTCTTTGAAGCCATGCTGATCCCGATGTTCCTGGTGATCGGTATATGGGGTGGGCCGCGCCGGGTGTATGCCACCATCAAGTTCTTTTTATATACATTCTTAGGTTCGGTCTTCATGCTGATCGGCCTGATCTACCTGTACATCCAATCCGGTACCTGGGAAATCCTCGCCTGGCACGAACTGCCGTTGGCTCTGGACGTGCAGAAATGGCTGTTCATGGCGTTCCTCGTTGCATTCGCGGTCAAGGTGCCGATGTTTCCGGTGCACACATGGTTGCCGGACGCGCACGTCGAAGCGCCGACCGGTGGTTCCGTGGTGCTGGCGGCCATCATGTTGAAGATCGGTGGTTACGGTTTTATCCGGTTCAGCCTGCCGATTACCCCGGACGCTTCCGCCGCGCTGGACTGGCTCGTCATCGGTCTGTCCCTGATCGCGGTGGTCTATATCGGTTTTGTTGCCCTGGTCCAGCAGGATATGAAAAAGCTGATCGCCTATTCGTCCATCTCACATATGGGTTTCGTGACGCTTGGATTGTTTATCGCCTTTTCGATCTACCGCAAGACCGGTGGCGTGTCCGGTGCCGCGCTGGGTGTTGAAGGCGCGATGGTGCAGATGATCTCGCACGGGTTTATCTCGGGCGCATTGTTCCTTACCGTCGGTGTGCTGTACGACCGTGTCCACAGCCGGATGATCAAGGATTACGGTGGTGTCGCAAATACCATGCCCTGGTTCGCCCTGTTTGCGGTGTTCTTCCTGATGGCAAATTCCGGTCTGCCGGGAACCAGCGGATTTGTAGGCGAGTTCATGGTCATCCTGGCCGCTTTCCAGGCTAATTTCTGGTTTGCCGTCCTCGCGGCAATGATCCTGATCCTTGGCGCGGCCTATAATTTATGGCTTGCCAAACGGGTCATATATGGTGATGTGACCAATCACGAGGTGCGTAATTTACAGGACATCAACTCCCGGGAAGCGCTGGTGCTCGGGGTGTTGGCGGCGGCCGTGCTGTTTTTTGGTTTGTGGCCACAGCCACTGGTAGACATGATGCAGGCGTCCGTGGATCACCTGTTACAACACATAGTTCAAGCGAAGGTCATCTAACATGAACGGCGCCAAAATGATATTAGCTGCTCCTGAGATCTGGGTCCTGGCAATGGCCTGCGTGATCATGATCGTCGATCTGTTCCTGCGCGAGGAACGCCGTGGGATCATTCACATGCTGGCCATGCTGACCGTCATTTTTGCCGCCATCATCACCTTGCGCGGTGATTACCTGATTGACGGCGTGCGCTCGGTGACCGCTTTCAGTGACAGTTTCATCAGGGATCCGATGGGTGATGTGCTGAAGGTTTTCAGTTGCGTCATCATGGGTCTGATATTTATCTATTCAAAATTCTACCTGCGCAGCTTCAAGATGTTCCGTGCCGATTTTTTCACGCTGAGCCTGTTCGCCCTGCTGGGCGTCATGTTGCTGATTTCGGCCAACAGCATGCTGATGATCTATCTCGGCCTGGAACTGATTTCGCTTCCGGTTTACGCACTGGTTGCATTCAACCGCACTTCAGGCCGGGGTACGGAAGCTGCGATGAAGTATTTTGTGCTGGGTTCGATGGCGTCCGGTATGCTGCTCTACGGCATGTCCATGATCTACGGCGCAACCGGCAGCCTGTTATTGCCTGAAATTGCAAAAGCCATCCAGCTCCAGGGCGCGAACGACATCCTGTTGACGTTCGGCCTGGTGTTCGTGGTGGTCGGAATCGCCTTCAAATTCGGCGCCGTACCGTTTCACATGTGGATTCCCGATGTGTATGAAGGTGCGCCGCCCGCGGTAACCCTGTTCATTTCATCGGTGCCGAAACTGGCGGCGTTTGCGATGGCCTACCGGTTCCTGAGCAGCGGTCTGGGCGACCTGCACGTGCATTGGCAAAGCATGCTTGCCAGCCTGGCGCTGCTGTCAATTGTCCTGGGTAACCTCGCTGCGATCATGCAGTCGAACATCAAACGCATGCTGGCTTATTCAACCATTTCTCACATGGGTTTTGTATTTCTCGGCTTGTTGCCGGGTTCCGCTTTCGGATTCGGGGCGTCGATGTACTACGTGATCGTTTACGGCATCATGTCGGTCGCATCTTTCGGTATGGTCATCCTGCTGAGCGCACGGGGCGTTGAGGCTGAGCACCTTGATGATTTCAAAGGTCTTAACCAACGCAACCCATTTTATGCGGCCATCATGGGCCTGGTCATGTTTTCGATGGCCGGTGTACCGCCGATGGTTGGCTTTTTTGCAAAGTTGATGGTTCTCAAGGCGGTCATCGAAGCCGGCATGATGTGGCTGGCGATTACTGCGGTAGTTTTTGCTGTCATTGGTGCGTTTTACTATTTGCGTATCGTCAAGTACATGTACTTTGATGAACCGGAGACTAAAACCGCAATCACGGCACCGGTAGATTTTGGCACAGCACTGACAGTGAATGGCGCGATGATCCTGGGCCTGGGTATGTTTTCCAGCTCATTAATCGCGATTTGCATGACAAGTTTTGGTCTCTGACCGAGACCGTCTTCGGGCAATTCCCCGGGGGCTGTCAACGGATCGATGGCATAAGCCGTGACAGACCTTGTAATTAATGCATTGAATCATTATCATGCCCTCCTTGCCGTTGCGGGGTGGAGCAGTCTGGCAGCTCGTCGGGCTCATAACCCGAAGGTCGCAGGTTCGAATCCTGCCCCCGCTACCAATATTTATCGAGGGTCCGGCAGGGCCCTTTTTTGTTTCACCGGCAGTGGCCGGTGATCCCTGGCGACGATTGGATGGTGTGATGAAATAATGCTGTCGCATCCGCCCATATGGGCGTGATTGGAAAAGTTCCGGTGCAGCCGGGACTGATCGTCGGGGGCAGGTATGCCCTTTTTTTATGCCCGGAGAACGTGCTTTTGAGCGCTCAGAAACTGAATGAATTGTTACAGCCACTGGTGGAAGACCTGGGGTATGAATTTGTCGGCCTGGAATACAACAACAATCCGAAGCACTCGGTGTTGCGTATCTATATCGACCATGAAAATGGCGTGGGTGTCGATGATTGTGAGCGTGTAAGCCGCGAGGTTGCCGCGCTGCTGGATGTGAAGGACCCGATCAGGAGTCACTATAACCTGGAGGTATCTTCACCCGGTCTGGACAGACCGTTGTTTACCCCGGCGCACTATCGCAAGTTCGCCGGATGCATAGCACAAATCAACCTGTTTGCGCCACAGGATGGCAGGCGTAAGTTCTCGGGTCCGATCCTGGGAGCAGATGAAAATGGTGTCCACATGGAACAGGACGGTTCCGCGGTGACGCTCGATTTTGGCAACATCGTCAAGGCAAAGCTGGTGCCGGATTATGAAAAAATCCTGGCCGGACACAAGACGAAATAATGGCGAATATAGGGATGAGACCCTGCATGGAGTTAACAGCAAATGAGTAAAGAAATCCTTCTGGTCGTAGATGCGGTATCCAATGAGAAAGGTGTTGCCAAGAGCGTCATTTTTGAGGCCCTGGAATCGGCACTCGCAATGGCCACCGTCAAACGCAACAATGATGAAATCCTCGCGCGTGTCGCCATTAACCGCGATACCGGCGCGTACGAAACATTCCGTCGCTGGGAAGTGCTGGAGGATAGCGAGGAGCTTGAATCAGAGCAGCGCCAGATGCAGCTCAAGGCTGCGCGCGCGATCAATCCGGACATACAGGTGGGTGAATACATCGAAGAGCCCATGGAAAACGTCGAGTTTGGCCGCATCGCTGCACAGACCGCCAAGCAGGTCATCGTACAGCGGGTCCGCGAAGCCGAAAGGGAACAGGTCGTGGAGGCTTACAAGGAACGCGCGGGCCAACTCATCAACGGTATTGTCAAGCGGATTGAGCGCGGCAATGTCTATCTCGACCTCGGTGGCAATGCCGAGGCATTCATAGCCCAGCGTCACATGATCCAGGGTGAAACCGTGCGCCCCGGCGACCGCTTGCGGGCCTTTCTCTATGAAGTAAAACCGGAGGTCCGGGGGCCACAGTTGTTCGCCAGTCGCACCATCAAGGAGTTCCTGATTGCCCTGTTCGAACTGGAAGTCCCGGAAATAGGCCAGGAACTGATATCCATCATGGGTGGCGCCCGGGATCCCGGTCGCAGGGCCAAGATTGCGGTCAAGTCCAACGACCCGCGCACCGATCCGATCGGCGCCTGCGTGGGTATGCGCGGTTCGCGTGTACAGGCCGTTTCGAATGAGCTGGCGGGTGAACGTATCGACATCATTCTCTGGGATGAAAACCCGGCCCAGTTTGTCATCAATGCGATGGCGCCGGCCGAGGTTGCCTCCATCGTCGTGGATGAAGAGCGCCGCGCGATGGATATCGCCGTCGAGACCGCCAACCTGTCACAGGCCATCGGCCGCGGCGGTCAGAATGTCAGGCTGGCGAGTGATCTCACCGGCTGGGAACTGAACGTGCTGACGGTTGAAGACGCCGACAAGAAAGGCGAAGAAGAGTCCGGAAAAGTGTTGAGGAACTTCATGGAGCGTCTGGACGTCGACGAAGGCGTGGCCAGTATCCTTGTCCAGGAGGGCTTCAGCAACATCGAAGAAGTTGCCTATGTTCCTGACTCGGAATTGCTTGAAATTGAAGAGTTTGACGAAGAAATGGTAACCGAGTTGCGGCGCCGTGCGCGCGATGCACTGCTGACGCAGCTGATTGCCAGGGAAGAAGCGCTCGATGACAACAGCCCGGCTGAAGATTTACTCAACCTGGAGGGTATGACCGAGCGTCTCGCTTACCGTTTGGCAGAAAATGGTACCCGCACACAGGAAGAGCTGGCAGAGCTTTCAGTCGATGAGTTGCTTGAAATCGATGAAATGTCAGAAGCAGCGGCAGCCGCACTTATCATGGCGGCGCGTGCCCCGTGGTTTGAAGAACAGAACCAGGATTCCTGAAATAAAGAACTGACAGGTTCTTCAAGGAGCAGAATATATGTCCCAAGTTACCGTCGCACAATTGGCCGAAGTCCTGGGTATCAGCGTTGAAAAGCTGATCGCCCAGATGGGCAAGGCCAGTATCAACCTCACATCGGGTAACGATGCGGTTTCCAATGACGACAAGAAAAAGTTATTGGCGCACCTGAGGTCGTCACACGGCAAGTCCGAAAGCGATGCAACGGCGCCGCGCAAGGTAACGCTGAAACGCAAAACCACCAGTGAATTACGTATTCAGGGCAGTGGTCCACGTGCGTCCACCAAGACCGTCAATGTCGAATTCCGTACAAGCCGTACCTATGTGAAACGCGATGTCCTGCAGCAGGAAGATCCTGAAAGGGAAAAAATCCAGCAGGCTTTGAAAGAGGCCCAGGAACGCCGCGAAGCCGAGGAAAAAGCCCGCGCCGAAGTTGCCGAGAAGGCGCGTCAGGAAGCGGAGGCGCTGGCGCGTAAAGCCGCGGAGGAAGCGGCCTTGAAAGCCAGGGAAGAACAGACGCTGCGCGAGCAGGAAGAGAAGGCCGAAGAAACGGCAGCCAGGCTCAAGGCCGAGGAAGAGACGCGTAAAAAGGAAGAGGACCGTCTCTATAAACTGGCCGAGGAACAGCACAAACGCAAGAAGGAACGCGCGAAACCGATCACCCGTTACGGACGCGAGGAGTTGCATGTCGAACTTGGCGCCGGGACGCGCCGACGTAAACCGACAAAGCGGTCCGCGGCACAGCCCCGGCCGGCCGAGCATGGTTTTTCGAAACCGACTGAACCTGTTGTCCGTGAAATTTCAGTGCCGGCGGCCATCGTGGTCGGTGAGCTTGCCAGGCTGCTGGCGATCAAGGCCGGCGAAGTCATAAAGGTCCTGATGAAGATGGGCATGATGGTGACCATCAACCAGACGCTGGATCAGGACACCGCCATCCTGGTCGCAGAGGAACTGGGACACAGTGCCAAACCGGCCGAGGACAAAGGCATCGAGCAGGAACTGATCAATGAAGAAGCCGAGTTGGCCGAAGGCACGGTCACGCGACCACCGGTCGTCACCGTAATGGGCCACGTCGATCACGGTAAAACATCCTTGCTTGACTACATTCGTGCGACCAAGGTGGTTGAAAGTGAAGCGGGTGGCATCACGCAACATATCGGCGCCTACCAGGTAAAGACCAAGGGCGGCATCATTACTTTCCTGGATACGCCCGGTCACGCGGCCTTCACCGCCATGCGCTCACGCGGCGCCAAGGCGACGGACATCGTGATACTGGTGGTTGCAGCCGACGACGGCGTCATGCCGCAAACCAAGGAAGCAATCCAGCATGCCCGTGCCGCCGGTGTGCCGATCATCGTGGCGATCAACAAGATTGACAAGCCCGGTGCGGATGTCGAGCGGATCAGGTCCGAACTCTCACAGCAGGAGGTCATATCAGAGGAGTGGGGTGGCCAGGAACTGTTCG
>JBFZEL010000216.1:0-4832 GCA_041306925.1 Lysobacterales bacterium | reverse complement strand
TCACACCCACGGCAACCCGGCGTTTGCAGCGGGCACCCGGGTCCTGTCCACCGAGCGCACCCTCTCCCATCTTCAGACCCTGGCCGCCGAGTTCTGGACGGGCGATGCGGCAATGCTGCTGCCGAACGAGACCTTCAGCGACCGCATGATCCTGGAACTGGGGGGCAAAACCATCGACCTGATTCATCCCGGCGTCGGCCACACGGACGGCGACCTGGTGGTCATGTTCAGGGATGAAGGCGTGCTCCACACCGGCGACCTGATGTTCAACCGCTATTACCCCAACATAGACCTGGAGGCCGGCGGCAGCATCCAGCAATGGGTCGCGAGCCTGGAGAACCTGCTGCGCCTCGAGTTCACCCGGGTGATTCCCGGCCACGGGGAAACGTCCGATCGCACGGGCCTGCGCCAGTTCCTGGCCGTCATTGCCCAGCTGGCCGAGGTCGGACGCACCGCACAAACCAGGGGCTGGAGCCTGGAGCAAACCCTGGCAACCGACCAGTTCACGGCGGACGCCGGGTACCGCAGGGCGTGGATGATATTTCCCCTGCCGATGGACCGCGAGTTCGTCATCACCCGCGCATGGGAAGAAACCACCGGCAATTTCAAGCGGCTGAACTAGCTGTTACAGCAGGACAGGCCGGGCAAGATCTGGAATAAATAAGGCGAAACCATGTCTATCCATGCACTGGCCGGCAAGCCCGCTCCCCAGGACCGTCTCACCGATATCGGCAGCTTGCGTGACGCTTATTTTGCGCTCAAGCCGGACGTCGGCGACCCCGCGCAACGGGTAAGTTTCGGCACCAGCGGTCACCGCGGCTCCGCGCTGCGCAGCACTTTCAACGAGGCGCATGTACTGGCGATCTCCCAGGCGATCTGCGATTACCGCGGCAACCATGGCATCAGCGGGCCGCTCTTTCTCGGCAAGGACACCCACGCGCTGTCGGAACCGGCTTTTATATCAACCCTGGAAGTGCTCGCCGCCAACGCTGTGGCGGTCATGATCGACCGGGACGACGGCTACACGCCTACCCCGGCGATCTCACATGCCATCCTGAGCTACAACCGCGGGCGCAGCGCTGGCCTGGCCGATGGCATCGTGATCACACCCTCGCACAACCCGCCGGAAGACGGCGGTTTCAAGTACAACCCGCCACACGGCGGCCCTGCCGACACCGACATCACCCGCTGGATCGAGGACCGGGCCAACCAGCTCCTGGCCGAGGACCTCAGGTCTGTCAAGCGAGTGGCGATCGACGCGGCACGCCGTGCCGCACATGCCCATGACTATGTCGGCAGCTACGTCGACGATCTGGCTTCAGTGGTGGACATGGACGCGATCCGCGGGGCCCAACTCCGGATCGGTGCCGATCCGCTGGGCGGCGCCGGCGTGGCCTACTGGCAATCGATCGTCGAGCGCCACGGGCTTGCCATCGAAATCGTGAACACCACCGTGGACCCGGCCTTCGGTTTCATGACACTGGACTGGGACGGCAAGATCCGCATGGATTGTTCGTCGCCCTATGCCATGGCCAAACTGATCGGGTTGAAGGACCGCTTCGACATCGCCTTCGGCAACGACACCGACCATGACAGGCATGGCATCGTCACCCGCGCCGGGCTGCTGAACCCCAACCATTACCTGGCAGCGGCAATCCATTACCTGTTCACTCACCGCCCTCACTGGCGAGCAGATGCCGCTATCGGCAAAACCGTGGTCAGCAGCAGCATCATCGACCGAGTCGCCACCCGGATCGGCCGCAGGCTGGTGGAAGTGCCGGTGGGTTTCAAATGGTTCGTCGACGGCCTCCATGAGGGATCCATGGGTTTCGGTGGCGAGGAGAGCGCGGGCGCCGCGTTCCTGCGCCGTGACGGCACGGTCTGGACCACCGACAAGGACGGCATCATCCTCAACCTGCTGGCGGCGGAACTGATGGCGATAAGCGGTCGCGACCCCGCCGAGTATTACGCCGAACTCACCCGCGAACTGGGAGCGCCCGTGTATGCGCGCACCGATGCGCCCGCCACGGCGGCGCAGAAAGCCGTTCTGCAGAAGCTTTCGCCGCAGGCTATCGACGCCACGCTGCTGGCCGGCGACCCGATCGAGTCCATGCTGACCAGCGCGCCCGGCAATGGCGCCGCCATCGGCGGACTCAAGGTAGTCACCGCCCAGGGCTGGTTCGCCGCGCGCCCATCGGGCACCGAGGAGGTCTACAAGCTCTACGCCGAGAGTTTTCGCGGCAGCGAGCACCTGCAGCGCATCCAGCAGGAAGCGCAGGCGATTCTCACCCGGGCATTCAACGGTTGATGGCGCAAGGACAGCGCGGCAAAAGTTTTGCTACTGACTGGAAAATTGACATCCATCCGCAACACCAATAGACTAAGTCTATTAAACTAAGTCTATCGTGAGGGGCTGACCCATGGAGACTATCAATATCCATGAAGCAAAAACGCATCTTTCGCGCCTGGTTGAAAAGGCGGCCAAAGGTGAGTCGTTCGTCATAGCGAAGGCAGGCAAACCCATGGTGAAAGTCGTCCCTCTGGATACCCCAGCGGTGGGCGAGCAATCTCGCCTCGGGTTCTTAGCGGGTCAATTCCAGGTGCCTGATGACTTTGACACGATGGGTGCATTGGAAGTCCAGCATCTCTTCCATGGTGCTGCATGAAGATATTATTGGACACGCATCTATTGCTATGGGCAGCGGCACAACCGGAGAAACTTTCGGAAGGCGCTCTCGCCTTGATCAACTCGAAAGATAATCAACTCATGTTCAGTGCTGCCAGCCTGTGGGAAATTGCGATCAAGGCGACCCTGGGACGAACAGATTTTAGCGTGGACCCCGGCCTGGTGCGTCGAGGCCTTCTTGACAACGGGTATAACGAATTGTCGGTGACCGGCGCACATGCTGTAGCGCTAACGAATCTACCTGCACTGCACAAGGACCCGTTCGATCGCATACTGGTGGCACAGGCAGCCGTGGAGGGAGTTTTGCTGTTGACCTCGGATGACATGGTGGCGCAATACCCCGGTGCGATCCGGCGAGTGTAAACTTGCCGCCTCTGACTGCCCCGGTAGTCTGTGCGCACAACTGGATTGGGAATGGACTATCTGATCATTTGCACCGCGGCGCGTGTGGTCTCCGCGGTGACCCTTTTCTCAGGGTTCGGACTGGGCACGGTGTTGATGCCCGCCTTCGCGCTGTTCTTTCCGCTGCCCGTGGCTATCGCTGCGACCGCGGTCGTGCACCTGGCCAACAACCTGTTCAAACTCGCCCTGGTGGGACGTGCCGCGGACTGGTCGGTGGTGCTGCGCTTTGGTGTGCCGGCCGCAGTAGCCGCCCTGGCCGGCGCCGGCGCTCTGGTCGGCTTTGCCGGCCTCGATGCGGTTGTGGAGTACGAGCTATTCGGCCGCAACTTTGCGGTGACCCCGCTCAAGCTGACCATAGGCCTGCTGATCGTCGTGTTCGCCGGGTTCGAACTCAGCCCGTCCTTCGCTGCGCTCGCGGTCCCACCCAGGTACCTGCCGCTCGGCGGCCTGCTGTCCGGATTCTTCGGGGGGCTTTCGGGCAACCAGGGCGCGTTCCGATCCGCGTTCCTCATCAAGGCGGGCCTGGACAAGACCGCCTTCGTCGCGACCGGGGTCGTTGCGGCGGTGATCGTCGACTGCGTCCGACTCACGGTCTACGGCGCGTCATACTTCACCACACGCTTTGAAGCGTTGCCGAACGACTTGGTGGGATTGGTAATTGCTGCGACGCTCGCAGCGTTCCTCGGAGCCTTCATCGGCGCGCGCCTGCTCGAGAAGGTGACTCTGCGTGCCGTCCAGCTCATCGTGGCCCTCGGCATGATCGGGATCGGGTCAGGCCTCGCGGCCGGCTGGCTGTGAGAGGCTGGACGGAACGCACGCTAATTCAGGCTTGGTAAAAGGACTTTATTTTAGTAGGCAATTTGGTAGGCAAACACAGGCAACTTTCGAAAAACACTATAAATACAGTGTAAAAATTCGAAAATGGCGGAGCGGACGGGGCTCGAACCCGCGACCCCCGGCGTGACAGGCCGGTATTCTAACCAACTGAACTACCGCTCCACGGCAGCAAACAACTCTCGGCACTAAATGGTGGGTGATGACGGGATCGAACCGCCGACCCTCTGCTTGTAAGGCAGATGCTCTACCAGCTGAGCTAATCACCCCCTGACCGAGACGCGCATTATAGAGATTCTTTCTTTGCTGTCAAATGCTGGCGCGGAAAACTCGGGAAGAAATCCTTTCTTGTTAAAGCCTTTGATTTTAGTAGTAAAATCACCTGTCATGCGAAGGCCTGCAGGGCCGCGCACAAACCCGCTTCCAACCGCCCCGACGCCGTCAACTGCAAGAGCATCGCCATGGAAATTTACAAGGAGTTTCACTTCGAGGCCGCCCACCGCTTGCCCAACGTGCCGCCGGGACACAAGTGCGCGCGACTGCACGGGCACTCTTTCCAGGTCCGCCTGTCAGTCAGTGGCGAGGCCCCCGAGCCCGCCGGTTGGGTCATGGACTTTGCTGAACTCAAGGCCGCCTTCAAACCCATTCTCGGGCAACTCGACCACTACTACCTCAATGACATCCCCGGCCTTGAGAACCCCACCAGCGAAAATCTCGCGCGCTGGATATGGGCCAGGCTCAAGCCCACGTTACCGCAACTGTCGCAGGTGGAGATCCGCGAGACCTGCACCAGCGGCTGTATCTACCGCGGCGAGTGAGCCCCACCGCGCAGTGGCGTTACTGCGTGGTAACACCGGCAAAAATACTTGACGATTACGCAAAGTCTGCAAAAAAAGCACTTCCCGAGTAC
>JBFZEL010000215.1:0-5753 GCA_041306925.1 Lysobacterales bacterium | reverse complement strand
CGGCAGGGCGACGGCGGTTGGCGTCGAAGGCACATCGCTGGCAGACGAACCCGAGCGTAACGTGTCCATTGCAGCGGCAATGGTATTGCGTGAGTTTTTCAGTTCAAGGAAGGCGTCAAGATTGCCTGCCGCTGCCTCACCGGCCGATTTGGCCAGTTGTTGTGAAGTGACCTGCACCTCAGTTGCCTGTGATAGCCATTCCTGTTCATGGCGCGCGTCTATGGCGAGCCGGACGAAAGTGACGGCGACAAATAGCAGGGAGAAAATCAGGAACCCGGTGGCCATGTAGACCCCCAGTGAACGTTCACTCCTACTTTCTGCTTGATTTATTTCCATACTTATTTCCTGCAACTCTCAGGCCGCAGCGCCATTGAGGAATTCCGTGGTCGAAAACAGGGTATCCAGCTCCAGCTGCTGCCAAACATCCTGGCCAGACCGGTACTGCATGTTTACAAATCGCTTCAGTGGGGAATTCCTCGGCAATTGGGTTGCCTTACCTTCGTCACTGACAAAATGGCGTTGGCCAAACACCTCGTCCACCAACAGGCCGACCGGCCTGCCACGCAGGCTTGCGGCTAGCAGCCTGGTGCGCATCGTGACGGTTGACCTTTTGCCGTTTAAAAACCAGGCAAGATCGATGATGGTCAGCAGGTCGCCGCGGACGTTGGCCAGACCCAGTATCCACGGCTTGGTGCCGGGCACGGGGGTAAAGGCCGGGATGGGCAGATACTCGTGCACCTGTTTTACATTGCAGGCCAGACGGATGTCGCCAATCCGGAAAATGAGCCCGGCCCACTCACCACTACGCTCCTGCCCGTCTATCTGCCCCGGTTCGAAGGCCAGGCTGCGCCGTTCGTAATCGAGAAGCTTCTGCAGAGATGCATGCATGGCGCCCATCATCGCCCCCGAGGAATTTTATTTATTTTCCGGGCAACACGGCTCAAAGCTGGTATCAGGCCGTTGTGTGCTGCTTGACCGCACCCACCAACTCTTCCCGGGTGAAAGGTTTGGTCAGGTACTGATCCGAGCCAACGACCCGCCCGCGGGCCATGTCAAACAATCCATCCTTGCTGGTGAGCATGACGACGGGAGTATCACGAAATTCGACATTATTCTTGATGATCGCACAGGTCTGATAACCGTCCAGACGTGGCATCATGATGTCGACGAATATCAGATCAGGATGGTGGCGGGTGATTTTGGACAAGGCTTCAAAGCCATTTTCAGCCGTGATGACTTCACAGCCGTTGTTGGCGAGCATGGTTTCTGCTGAACGGCGAATCGTTGCGCTGTCATCAACAACCAATATGCGTAGTTTTTTAGCCCCGGCGGTGGTTTCAGTGCCTTCCGCGGTTGAATTCAATTGTTCCTGGCTCATAATATCTTCCCTGGTCATGCAGCGTTTATAGTGAATCCTTTCACGATGTCAGGCTTGGTAATGAGGCCAAGATCAGTCCCCCCTCATTGCGCTGCCTTCGATTTAGTTTACCCTTAGAAATGAGAGGTTTCCACCATGTTGTGGTTATTGAGGGATGTCCTGCACGTGATTGAGCATCAGGGTATTGAGTGAATTGGTGTATTTGCATGGCTGGAATCGGCAGGACAGGCGCATGATAATGTGACATACCCAGGATGGATATCAGCATGTCTGAAATTGAAAATGTGAAGTCAGAAAAATTTAAAACCGGTGTGGTCATGGATCCCATCAGCGGGATCAAGACCTACAAGGATTCGACCTTCGCGATGCTGCTGGAAGCACAGCGGCGCGGTCACGCCTTGTACTACATGGAACCGGGCGATCTTTTTGCAAAGGACGGACGTGTGTTTGCCCGGATGCAGCAACTGCGGGTGCGCGACAACACGACCGACTGGTTCAGCCTGGCACCGCTGGGCAGCAAGCCGCTGGATGAGCTGGATATCGTGCTGATGCGCCGTGACCCGCCGTTTGACATGGACTATATCTACACGACCTATATGCTGGAACTGGCTGAAAAAGCCGGCGCCCTGGTCATCAACCGGCCACAGAGCCTGCGGGACGCCAACGAGAAATTTTTTATCAATCACTTTCCGCAGTGCTGCGTGCCGATGATCATCAGCAGCGTGTCCGCGCAGCTCAGGGAGTTCGTATTGCAGCACGGACGTTGCGTGGTCAAACCGCTGGACGGTATGGGAGGCGAATCCGTCTTCCAGGTCTCTGAGGCCGATATGAATCTCAACGTCATCCTTGAAACCATTACCCGGCACAACTCGCGACCGGTGATGGCGCAGCGCTACATAGAAGAGATTAGCCACGGTGACAAACGCATCCTGGTGGTCAATGGTGAACCGGTACCCTTCGCGCTGGCGCGGTTCGCCGGCAAGGGTGATTTCCGCGGCAACCTCGCCAAGGGTGGCAGCAGCAAAGGCGTGCCGCTGAGCGAGAGGGACCGTTGGATCTGTTCCCAGGTTGGCCCCGAACTCAAAAAACGCGGCATCCTGTTTGCCGGTCTGGATGTGATAGGTGACTGGCTTTCCGAGGTGAATGTCACCAGCCCAACCTGCATCCGTGAACTCGACAAGGAGTTCGGGCTGAACATCGCAGGCCAGCTTTTTGACGGCGTAGAGGCCATGCTGAAGTAATACATGTTGGCCATACAAGCAAGCGGTGACCGTCTTGCCGTCAGTTTCCTGATGGCCCTGCTCCTGCACGCGGCGATCCTGCTGGGGGTTGGATTTGCCATTGATTTCAAACCCCTGACCCACCCGCTGGAGTCGCTCGACGTGGTCCTGGTGAACTGGCGATCCGAGACAAAACCGGAAGACGCCGATTTTCTCGCCCAGGCCTCACAACAGGGCGGTGGGGAGTCGACCGAGGCCAGCAAGCCTGCGCAGGAAAACACCGGGGTATCACCGGGACCGACCGACGGCGAAGATCCGCTGGATCAGCAGGAACAGATGTCCAGCGTAGCCGATGCGGCACGCGAGCAGGTCCTGGTCGAAGCTGACAGTGCCGAGTTGACCCAGCAGATCACCAGTATCGAGCAACCGGAACCGCCCACGCCCAGCGCTGCCCAGTTGATGCAGGAAAGCATGACCATGGCGAAACTGCAACCAGGAATGCAGCGCGACGGTGAATCCCAATCGAAACTTCCGCGGCGCAAATGGATATCCGCCAACACCCGTGAATACGAATTTGCGGCTTATATGCAGGCCTGGGTTGCCAAGGTCGAAAGGGTGGGTAACCTCAATTACCCGGAAGAAATAAGACGTCTGAAGCTGACGGGTGACCTGGTGTTGACGGTGGGGCTCAACCTTGACGGCAGCGTCGAGAGTATCGACATACAGCGCAGTTCCGGTTTACCCCAGCTTGACCAGGCCGCCACCCGGATCGTCCGCCTGGCTGGCCCTTATTCGCCGTTGCCCGACACCATCAACGCCTCTATCGATGTCCTGCACATCACGCGTACCTGGCGTTTCGCACGTGATTTCAAGGGCTTGAACTAGTCGCCAGGTTTGGCCTGCAGCGCCATCGATGCGGGCATAGCCGCGCATTGCGGGCAACACTTTGAGCAACGGGATTTTTCCTCAATCAAGGTAGAAATCCCTGCTTGTAATGCACCGATTCTGGGCTAATATTTGATATATGGGTGCGAAATCGCAATATGATGTCAACGGCTATCTGCAACAACAGATGTTGATTGCGATGCCGGCCATGTCTGATCCCAATTTCGCACGCAGCGTGACGCTGTTGTTCCAGCATAACGCAGAGGGCGCGATCGGCATTACCATCAACCGCCAGTCCGCTTTCACCCTCGGCGAACTCCTGTTTCAACTCAATATTCCGTGTACGAACCGGGAGGTCGCAGCAACGATGGTGCTCGAAGGTGGTCCGGTCAGCCCTGACCACGGCTTTGTGCTGCATACGCCGGTCGCAGGTTATGATTCCAGCATAATGATCAACGCTGACATCATGCTGACGACATCGCGCGATGTCCTGACCGAGATTGCCGCCGGTAAAGGGCCCGAGAAATTCCTGGTCGCGCTCGGCTATGCGGGTTGGGGTGACGGTCAACTGGAATTTGAGATGCGTGAGAATGCCTGGCTGTCAGTGCCGGCGGACAAGGCCATCGTATTTGAATCGGCCCTGTCACAGCGCTGGGAGAAAGCGCTGGATAAGCTCGGCATCAGCATCAGCGACCTGCATGGGGTCGGCGGGCATGCCTGATGAGGCAGCCAGACCGGCGGGTACAATCATCGCGTTTGATTTTGGTTTGAGGCGGATAGGTATCGCCGTCGGACAAACCGTGACAGGTTCTGCCAGGGCGCTCGAGGTTGTGCCTGCTGCAGACCGGCCTGACTGGCAATCGATCAGCGCGATCGTCAAGGCATGGAAACCCGCCGCAATGGTCGTCGGTTTACCGCTGGCCGGGGATGGCGGTGAAACCGAAATGTCCAAAGGCGCGCGGCGATTTGGCCGCCAGTTGCAGGACCGTTTTGCAACCCCCGTGTTTTTCCAGGATGAACGATTGACATCCTTTGCTGCGGAGCAACGCTATGTGGATGCCCGCTCGGGGGGCGGCATGAGGCGCAAAGACGCGGCCTTGAAAGACGCCATCGCGGCGCAGATCATCCTTGAAAACTGGTTTCAGAAATAAACCGGCAAGTCTTTTTTCAGGGTAAAAAAAGCCGCTCCACGCTGCAAGAGGGTTAACAGCGGGAGCGGCGGGAAGCAAAGCCTGGAGCGTCGGTCAGACGATGATCAGGGAGAAAATTTCCCGGCTTTGCTTGTTCGGTACCTATGACGCCTGAAAACTCCAATACGTTACAAAACAACTCATCAACGGATAAACCATGTCGCCACGGTCGGCATTTTGGACAAAGGTATGAACGGATGGTTGTGTCCCTGGTCATGGTCTGCGTCGGATGGTTCAGTTAAAGGGATAAAGCGAATTTGCGAGTCGGGCAACACGGGCGCGTTGCAAATATTAACGGGATTGCCGTAGGCAGGAGCGGAGACGTTGCAGCTGTCTGCCGTTGGGTTATCTGAAAAGTTTCAGTTTGTCCTTGTAGGTCCTGGACAGCTTGACGCGATGACCGGAGCTGAGCGTCAGAAAATATTCACCATTGATGTGCGATTCCATCTCCTTCACCAGCCTGACATTGATGATGGTCGAGCGGTGGATGCGCTGCAGGATGCTGTCATCCAGTTCCTTTTCCAGCTCTTTCATCGTCTTGCGCATGATGTAGGTGGTGCCCTGCGCCCGCACGCACATGTAGTCGCCGGCGGCGTCTATCCACTCGATATCGTCCTGGTTCACCCAGGTGGTTTTGCTGCCGTCCCTGATGGCGAGACGGGAAGGTTCCTTGGGTGCCAGACCTGCCACGCTTTTCTCTTCCAGCTCCGCAAAACTGCTGATCGTTTCACCACTGATCCGGCTGACGAGTTCCAGCAACTGGCGCTTTTGCCTGAGTGCGCGTTTTTGGCTGAAGTTGGCGCGGACCTTTTCAAGCACCTGGTTCAGGCGGTCCTCGTCTATGGGCTTGAGGATGTAATCGAGCGCGTTGACCTCGAAAGCCTGCACGGCATACTCGTCATAGGCGGTCAGGAACAGGATGATCGGCATGGTCTCGACGTCGAGTTGCCTGACCACTTCGAAACCATTGATACCCGGCATCTGTATGTCCAGGAACACCAGGTCAGGTGATTGTTCCCTGATGAGCTTGAGTGCCTCACGGCCGTTCTGGGCCTGGCCGACAATTTCGATATCGGGAAT